>CAMOGC010000142.1 GCA_946613955.1 uncultured Clostridia bacterium | reverse complement strand
ACCGCGCTGTCCAGGAAGCAGGCGGCCAGACGTCCCAGTCCTCCGTTGCCGAAGGCATCGTCCTCCACATCCTCCAGCACGGCCAGATCAACGCCCTTCTGCAGAAGCAGCGCCTTGACCTCCTCGAGCAGGCCCATGCAGTACAGATTATTGTAGACCAGGCGCCCCATCAGATACTCCATGGACAGATAATAGGCCTGACGCCGGGGGAAACGCTCCTGCTCCTTCTGACGCCAGAGGGGGGCGAGCGCCTCCATCGCGGCGGCGGAGATGGCGTTGTGCAGTTCCGCAACGCTGGCTTCGGCCAGGGTGCGATGGGCTTCGGTCAGCAGGCGTTCCTCAGCCCGGGAAATGAGTTGAGCTGCGTTCATCATGGAAGAGTTACCTCCTGTCTGTTTCTTTATTGAGGGTATAGAGGCGCATGGACAGCGCGGGGGTCAGGGCATCGTCACGCATACGCCAGACCCAGTTGCCCCCGATGGTGCCGGGATAGTTCATCCGGGCATCCCCGTCCAGGCCGAGCACGTCCTGCATCGGGACGATGACCGTTTCGCAGGGGGTGTGAAAGAGCGCGCGGATGAAGGCGGCGGGGGCCTCCTCCGGGGAGGAGAAGCCCAGGGTGTCCATGGCATACTTGAGCGCCTTCGGGTCAGCCTTGCGCGCCCAGCCCAGGGTGGTATCGTTATCATGCGTACCGGTATAGGCGACGGCGTTCTCCGGGTAATTCCGGATGAAATGGGGATTGGTGTCATCGGAGTCGAAGCCGAAGGTCAGGATTTTCATGCCGGGATAGCCGCACCAGTCCAGCAGACGGCGCACCCGCTGATTGACCGCGCCCAGATCCTCGGCAATGATGTGGATATGGGGGATTTCCGCCTGGAGGCGCCGGAAGAGGGCGGCCCCGGGGCCGATGACCCATTTTCCCTTTCGGGCATTGGGAGCGCCGTAGGGAATCGAATAATAATTGGCAAAGCCGATAAAATGATCGATCCGGATCATGTCATACAGGGAGGCCATGCCCTGCATGCGGCTGACCCACCAGTCGAACCGGTGAAACCGGAGATACAGCCAGCGGTAGAGGGGATTGCCCCAGAGCTGGCCGTCCTCGGAGAAATAATCCGGCGGAACGCCGGCAACCCGCTTCGGGATCCGGTTCCGGTCCAGCTGGAAGACCTCCGGATGGGTCCAGGTATCCGCGGAGTCCTCTGCCACATAGATGGGCATGTCCCCGAAAAGGAGGAGACCGCGCTCATTGCAGTAGCGCTTCAGGGCGAACCACTGCCGGCGGAAGAGAAACTGACAGAAGACGTGGAAGGCGATTTCGTCCTTCAGCTCCCGTGAATAGCGCTCGATGGCTTCGGCCTTGCGGAAGCGGATGGACGCGTCCGGCCATTTGGACCACATCACCTGTCCAAAGTGCTCCTTGACGGCGGTGAACAGGGCAAAGTCGTCGACCCAGGGGTTTTCCTTTCGAAACGCCTCCAGCTCCTGCTGATGCGCCGCGGCGGACTGGGCGAAGCATCTGCGGAGAAGCCCGGTTTTGTTCTGGCGGACCGCCTCATAGTCCACCTTTTCAGGGTTTTCCGGCACATAGACCTCGGCGTCCTCATAGGAGAGCCAGCCCTGCTCCCGGAGAATCTCACAGGAGATCAGGAGCGGATTTCCCGCAAAAACGGAGGAGGACTGGTAGGGACTTTCGCCATACCCGGTCGGTCCGATGGGCAGAACCTGCCAGATCTTCATCCCGGAGGCCTGCAGAAAATCGGCAAAGGCGAAGGCCTCATGGCCCAGATCGCCAATGCCCCCCGGAGAGGGAAGGCTCGAGATATGCATCAGAATACCACTGGTTCGCATATGGAAACTCCTTTCTGTAACCCATGAAGGAAAGCGTACCGGAACCGGTCAGCCCGCCGGAGAGGAGGGCGGGGCGGCAAGGGATTCCCGCCTGCGGAAGGAGGCGGAAACCAGCAGGTGACGGGGCGAAGCGTTTTTCTCCATCATATCCAGCAGCAGATGAATGCTCTGCCGCGCGATTTCTTCCACAGGCTGCTCCACGGTCGTCAGGCGGGGCGCGGTGAACCGGCCCAGATCAATGCCGTCAAAGCCGACCACGCTCAGATCCGAGGGGACGTTTTTCCCCAGATCCTGAAGGGCGCGCATGGCCCCCAGCGCAACCGTATCGCTCATGGCAAAAAGCGCGGTCATCTCCGGATGGTCGGCGAAGAAGGAAAGGGCGGCGTCGTAGCCGGCCTGCAGGGAGAAGCGGGTGACCCGATACCAGGAGGGCATGAAGATCAGCCCCTGATCGGTAAACGCGTCACAGAAGCCCTGAAAGCGCGCGGAAAGGGAATCCCCCGCCAGGGGATCCGATCCGAAGACGGCAATGTTCCGGTGCCCGGCGGAAAGCATGGCCTCCGCGACCGCCCGGCCCATGGCGCGATCGTCAATGGCGACCGACGAGGCTCTCCGGAAGGAAGCCGCCCTGCCGTTGACCGTGGTGAACACCAGAGGAACCTCCATGTTTTCCAGCACCTTGGCCCGATCATCAATCCGACTGCCGACAAAGATGAAGCCGCGGATTCGCGTCTGCTGCGACATATGAAGCGCCGTCAGAAACTCATCGTCCGCTTCATCAATATACTCTGTGAGCACGTAGTCCGGAAGGGACTTCGCGTGCTCCAGAATCGCCTCGGCAAGGGCGCTGAGAAAAGGATTGGACCGTCCGCGGACGATCAGACCGATGGCGTCCCTGGACTGCTTGAGACCGCGGGCATTCCGGTTGCCGACGAAATGGCACTCCGCAATCACGCGCTCGACGGCCTGCCGGGTCTGCTCATTCACATCAGGGCGATGATTGAGAACGCGGCTGACCGTGGTGACGGATACACCGGCGAGCCGTGCAATATCCCGGATGGTATAAGCGCTCATAGGATCACCTTTCCCGTTTCCTGAATTATTACCGGAAACGTTTTCACCTATGAAGAATAACACATAACGGGCTTTCAGTCAAGCACGGTGGACGGATTCCATCCAGTTGGAGCGAAGAATGGCATAGAGCACGACATCAATGAATTCACCCTTGTTCCAGATGCGTTCACGGAGGGTGCCCTCAGGCACCATGCCGCATTTTTCCATGACCCTGCCGCTGGCGGGATTTCGGACGTCGCGCTGGGCCTCCACGCGGTTCAGGTTCAGCGCTGTAAAGGCGGAACGCAGGACAGCCTGAAGCGCTTCGGTCATCAGTCCCCGATTCCAGCAGCTTCGGGAAAGGCTGTACCCGACCTCCGCGCAGCGGTTTTCCGGAGAGTAGCCCATGAAGCCGATGGTTCCGATGACGCGGCCTGTTTCGCGGAGCACGATGCCCCAGGAGGAGGGAAGGCCGGCGCGATACAGGGAGCGCATATATCGGAGATAGGCGCGGGAGTCCCGAAGAGAGGTGTGCGGGGACCAGAGCACATATCGGGCCACCTCCGGATCCTGCGACCAGGCATAGATATCCTGCGCATCCGAGCGGCGCAGGGGGCGCAGAATCAGGGACGGGGTTTCCAGCGTGGGAAGACGGCTGAAATACAGACGGCTGGGGACCTCTCCCCCGGATTCATCCGGAAGGGACAGGAGACGCAGAGCATGGTTGCGAAGCATAATTTCCCCCTGAAAAGAGGACGCCGGGAAGAAACCGGCGCCGTCAAACGTTGAAAGGATGATAAACCTTTTCCCCTGATTTGACAAGGGGAAGGGCAGGGGGGTAAAATAACCTTGTTTTTCCGAAATTTGTGCCGGGAGGGAAGACACATGATGAAAAAGCAACGCCAGCGCTGGATCAGATGGATTTCGCTGCTCTCAGCTGTGGCTCTGGCGATGACAATGGCGCCCGCGGCTCTGGCGACGATGCCGATGCCGGCGGAGACGACGCCGATGACAGAGGTTCCCTTTGACTGGGATCAGCTGCAGATTGAACTGTCCTGGATCGATGCGGAGGGAATGCCGCAGAGCATGATTGCCGCGCCGGTCTATGACGCGGCGGGCAGCTTCTGGATCATGGTGCCGCCGGAGGCGATGAATACGCTGACGGTGACGATCAGCGATCCAAACCATGCCTATCTGTTCTGGCCGGAGAACGGAACGAGGCTCCTGGATGCTTTCCCGGAGATGACGGACGCGGGGGAGAATCTGGACTTTCTGAGCTTTGTTCCCATCACCGCGCTGGAGGGAGAGGAAATGAAAACCTTCTCCCTGTATGTTTCGACGGTGACGGATACGCCTGTCGTGCTGCCGACAGAGGAACCGACTCAGCCGGAGGAGCCGACCTGGCCGGAGGAGCCCACTCAGCCGGAGGAGCCCACCCAGC
>CAMOGC010000141.1 GCA_946613955.1 uncultured Clostridia bacterium | reverse complement strand
GGCGGCGCGCAGAAGGTGGTGATATGGTATTTGGCGAAAAGCGGCAGGATGTCCGCCGCGTCGAAGCGGTCGAAGTCATAGACGAACACCGCCGCCTCGCACAGCCACTGGCCGTAGAGCTTGCCCCACATGGCCTTGGCCCAGCCCGTGTCGGAAATGGTCAGATGCAGTCCGTTGGGGTTAACGCAGTGCCAGTATTTCGCCGTCAGGAAATGCCCCAGGGGATACTGGAAGCTGTGGGCCGCGATCTTGGGATAGCCGGTGGTGCCGGAGGTAAAGAACATCAGCATCAGATCCTCGCCGCAGGCGGCGTCCTCCGGCCGGTCGAAATGGGTGGAATAGCGGGTGTATTCCTCGTCGAAGCTCCGCCATCCCTCCCGCTTCCCGCCGACGATCATTTTGATCTGGAGGCTGGGGGCGTTGCGGGCCGCCATTTCCGCCTGATGGGCGGTATCCCCGTCGGCGGTGCAGAGGATGGCCTTGACCCCGGCGGCGTTGAAGCGGTATTCAAAATCGTGCTCCTGCAGCTGGCTGACGGCGGGAATGGCGATGGCGCCGATCTTGTGCAGCCCGAGGATGGCGAACCAGAACTGGTAATGCCGCTTCAGCGACAGCATAACCCGGTCGCCCTTTTTGATCCCCAGGGCCGTAAAGTAGTTGGCGCAGCGGCCGGAGGCCCGGGCCATATCCCGGAAGGTAAACCGCCGCTCGTTCTTGTCCCGGTCCACGTGGAGCATGGCGAGCTTCGTCGGGGCCTCCGCCGCCACCGTGTCCACCACGTCGAAGGCGAAGTTGAAGCGGTCGATCCCCTTGTAGCTGACCTCCACGGGCGTCCCGTTCTCGTCCTTCTTTACGTCGATATACTTGTGCCAGATGCGGGTCCGGCCGCTGGCCTCCGGCACCTCCTCCAGGGCGGCGCCGGGCAGCTGCTTCTGGGGCGTCAGTTCGGGAATGGGCTCCCCGGAGGGATTGAGCACGATGGCGTAGAACAGGCAGTCCTTCCCGCCGGAGGCGACCATGCCGTGGGGCGTGCCGGAGTCGTAATAGATGGAGTCCCCGGGGTTGAGCACGGAAATATGCTCCCCGACCTGCACCTTCAGCTGGCCCTCGATGACGATGTCCAGCTCCTGCCCGTCGTGGGAGGTCAGCTTGATGTCCGCCCGCTCCGCGTCGGCGCTGTATTCGGCGTGGACGTACAGGGGCTCGGCGATCCGGTTGCGGAAGGAGGCGGCCAGGTTGTAATAGACCATGTCGTGCGCTTCCTCGATGCGCTGGCCCTCGCCCCGGCGGGTCACGGTAAAGGAATTCAGCGTCGGGCTGGATCCCTCGATAATCTCGCTGACGTCGACCCCGAAGGCCAGGGCGCAGCGGTAGAGGAAAGCGAAGTTCAAATCGCTCCGGCCCATTTCGCAGTCGATGTATTCCTGCTCGGTGGTGCCGGTTTTCATGGCCATCTCGGCAATGGTGTAGTTTTCGATTTCCCGGAGCTCCCGAATCCGGTGCGCCATTTCCTGGATCTTGTAATTCAGGCCGGTGGTCTGCTGCATAGGGGTTCCTCCTTCTTTCCTCCGGGCGGAAAAAAACGCCCGCCTCAAATCTGCTTTGAGACGAGCGTATATCGCCCGCGGTACCACTCAAATTGCGGCCCCTGGCCGCCCCTTCAGGCTCCCCCGCCCTTCCGGACGCAAGCCCTTCGCCCTCACGCGGCTTTTCTCGGGAAGGGTCTACTCGGGCCGGCGCCCTTTCTTCCTTCCGGCTCGGGAGCGACAGATCCTCGGAACCCTCCCGCGGCTCGCACCGACCGCCGCGTCTCTGCCTCGGGTTTCCCGCCGATCCTCTCCGTCACAGCTTTGTGAAGCAGTTTACCGCCAAACACGCCGTTTGTCAACGTTCTTTTTTGGGGACCGGCCCGGCGCTACTGTTCACGGGGTAGGCGCCGTGCGCGTATTTGCACGACGCGGGCCTTGAGAACGCCGGTACTTAGACGATGACGAGGCGACAGCCGATGGCAGCGTCTTTGTACCGCTGCGTTCGAACGGAAGCGAGAGCGTCCGCGGACGCAAATACCGCTGCAGGCGCCCTGCGACACCCGTGAATTGTAACGCCCCGGTCTTACCGGACCGTCATGGGGGTGGAATTGACCTTGTCGATCGTCTCCAGGCCGCCGTGGTTGTAATAGGCGCCGACGATGATCATCATGTAGTCCTGCATGAAGTAGCCGCTCAGCTCGGCCCGGATGTCCTCGTCCCCGTGCAGGGTCATCGGGATCTTCAGGGAGGACGGATCGCGGATGATGGCCTCCTGGTTGTTCTTGGCGTAGCTGTTCAGGGCCATCATGAAGTCGGCGTTCTCCGTTCCCATCTTGATCAGCAGCTCTTCCACGACGCCCTTCTCGTCCTTGGTGCGCCATTCCCGGTCCCAGCAGTCGGAGAAGGTGAATTCCCTTCCCTCGATCTCGAAGGTCACGGATTCGATGTTCTGATAATCCTCCGCGCACCAGGTCACCCACAGCCGGGGTACCGGATAGCGCTTGCTGTCGTCCCGGTAGTCGATGGCCAGCACGTCGAAATGGGTGCTGGAATAGCGGTATTCGCTCTCGTATTTGTGAACGAAGGACAGCTGCTCCCTCGTCAGGGTGCTCTCGATAAAGGCCACGTCGGAATCCCGGTCCACGTCGACGGTATAGTACTTCGTGTTGGACTCGACCTCCGACATGTCGAAGCCCTCCGCCGCCAGGGCTCCCGCCAGAACGCTCATCATCAGCACCAGCGCGGAAAGCGCCGCCATCATTTTCTTCATGCCCGTATCCTCCTATGCTCTCTTTTATACTTTCTTTATGCGCTCTTTTCGTCTTTCGCCTTCCGGCGGACGCCATTGTATCCCGTGTTCCCGGCGCTCCGGGGCCGGTTTCCCGCCCGCTCCGGCCAGCGGATTCCCCGCCCCCGGCCGGGTTTTCTTCTCCGGCACGAATCGTCTTCGCATCCGGAACCTTCTCCGTCAGTCCTCCGTCAGGCTCCGGAAGGAGGCCTCCAGCTGTTCCTTTACCGTCAGTCCCCGGCGCCCCGGTGTTCCGTCTTCCTTCCCGCCGGCCTTCCCCGTCAGGCCGCCCAGCAGCCCGCTCAGGGAGGCGGCTCCGTCGTTTTTCCCGCCGGAGGCCGCAGCCCCGGGAACGCTGTCGGGAATGTTCGCGAACAGCCCGCCCAGATAGGCGTCCCCGGCCGGGACCGACCCGTCCCCGCCGCTTTTTCCGCTGTCGGCGGAAGCCCCGGGAACGGTGTCCGGAATCTTCGCGAACAGGCCGCCCAGATAGGCGTCCCCTTCCGGGGCCGACCCGTTCCAGCCCAGATTTCCGGGCAGCGCCTCCGCCTTTCCGATCAGCGGCCCCGGGTCCAACCCCTGGAAGGAGGCCTCCAGATCCTCGCGCCCGTGGGTCCGGACCGCGATCGCCCCCTCGGAGGCCCCGGGAATCCGATCGGGAATGGCCGCGAAGAGGCCGCCCATAAATTCCGAGAACTCGCCGGCCGCCTTCGGGGTGTCAAAGCCGCCGAAGAGGCCCTCGAGCTTTCCGATCAGGCCGGAATCCCCTTCCTGCGCCGGATCCGTCAGGGCGCGGACCTTCCCGTCCCACGCGTGATAGAGGGATACGATTTCCGTCGCGCTGACGGCGAAATTGATGTTCTGGGCGTCCTCATGGCGGGAGGTGGCGGTGGTAATCCCCGCCACGTGCCCCTCGTCGTCGAAAAGGGCGCCGCCGCTGCTGCCGGGGGAAATGGGAGCCGTAAACTGGATCCAGCTTTCCCCGTCCTCGGTAAACAGGCCGCTGACGTTCCCGATGGACACCGTATTCTTCCAGGATTTGGGGCTGCCGATGGCGACCACGGGCTGCCCCCGCTTGAGTTTCAGCGAGGACACCGTCAGGGGCTTTCTCCCCGTCGGCTCGTCGAACTTGAGAATCGCGATATCCAGCCGGTCGTTGGAAATTTTGACCTTCGTCAGGGTATAGCGCTCCCCCTCGTCGCTGACGGCTACGATCTTCACCGCGTCCTCGATGACGTGGGCGTTGGTCACCAGCGTCTCGTCGTCGAAGAGGAGAAACCCGCTGCCGGTGGCCGTCCGCTCGTCGGAGGCGTCATACACCTCCAGCATCATGACGGATTTCGCCGCCTCCTCCATGGCGTCCGGGTCCCTGGAAAAGGCCAGCCCCTCCGCCGCGGCGCAGGACAAAAACAGCATCATCATCGCCAGGAGCAGGCCCAGCGTCCTTACCCCGTTTCTATTCATCCGATCACCCGGCTTTCCTGTCAGCTTTTTCTGATTCTGAGTATACCAACGTCCCCGCCCCTTGTCAACGCCGGAAG
>CAMOGC010000140.1 GCA_946613955.1 uncultured Clostridia bacterium | reverse complement strand
CCGGCCGGGTCCGCGCGCTGTCCGCTTCGCTTTCCCGGGCCTTCGGCGCCCGGCGCTTCTCCGGCGTCTCTCCCGCGTCCGGCCGGGTCCGCGCGCTGTCCGCTTCGCTTTCCCGGGCCTTCGGCGCCCGGCGGCTTCCCGGCCGGTCTGCCTCTTGCCAAAAACCCTTTCCTCCCGTATACTCTCCATAAAGAGCCATCGGGAGGAAGGGGGTTTTTCATCTGCGCCGGATCGTCATCATCGGGGCGGGAGCCGCGGGGCTTCTGGCCGCGATTTTCGCCGCCCGCGCCGGGGGCGAGGTTACCGTGCTGGAGCATAACGAAAAACCCGGAAAAAAGATCTATATTACCGGGAAGGGCCGCTGCAACGTAACCAACGACTGCGCGCCGGAGGATTTCCTGCGGGAGGTGCCCCGGAACCCCCGGTTTCTCTACAGCGCCCTGCATTTCTTCGGCCCGCGGGACATGATGGATCTGCTGGAGGAAAACGGCTGCCCGGTGGAGGTGCAGCGCGGGCGCAGGGTCTTCCCCCGGTCGGAAAAGGCCAGCGATGTCACGAAAACCCTGGTCTCCCTCTGTGAAAACCTGGGGGTCAGGATCCTTCTTCGCCGGGAGGTCACCGGCCTAAAGGTGGAGGAAGGCCGGATCCGCGGCGCGGAAACCGGGGACGGCGGCTTTTTCCCGGCCGACGCGGTCATCCTGTGCTGCGGCGGATGCAGCTATCCCGCCACCGGCTCCCGCGGGGACGGATACCGCCTGGCCCGCGCCCTGGGGCATGAAGTCAAGGATCCCATCCCCTCCCTGATTCCCCTGGAGGCGGAGGAGGCCTGGCCCGCCACCCTGCAGGGGCTGAGTCTGAAAAACGTGCGGGTGACCCTGCTTTCCGGCAAAAAGACCCTCTATACCGGGCTGGGCGAAATGCTCTTTACCCATTTCGGCTTCTCCGGCCCGCTGATTCTGGAGGCCAGCTGCCATCTGCCGGATCATCCGGACGCCTCCCTGTCCCTCCTTCTGGATCTCAAGCCCGGGCTCTCCCCGGAGCAGCTGGATGCCCGGCTCCTGCGGGATTTCTCCGCCGCCGGGAAAAAGCAGCTGGACACGGTGCTGCGGGGGCTTCTGCCCGGCCGCCTGGCGGAGCTTTTCCCCTCTCTGTGCGGCCTGGATCCCGCCCTGCCCTGCCATCAGGTGTCCGCCGCCGGGCGGGCCCGCCTGGCGGAAACGCTGAAGGCGCTGCCCCTGAAAATCCGGGGCCGGCGTCCCCTGGCGGAGGCCATCGTGACCCGGGGCGGCGTTTCCGTCCGGGAGGTTTTCCCCGGCACGATGGAAAGCCGGAAGGTGCCCGGGCTCTTCCTCGCCGGCGAAATGCTGGACGTGGACGCCCATACCGGCGGCTATAATCTCCAGATCGCCTTTGCCACCGGCGCCCTGGCGGGTCATTCCGCGGCAATGGATGAAGAAAACGCCTGAGCCCGCCGCCCGCGTCCGCCGGCGGCATGATGGAAGAATGTATAAAGGAGACCCGAAGCCCATGCACTATATTGTCCTGGATCTGGAATGGAATCAGCCCATCTCCTGGCAGAGCCCGGTCTATCGGAAAATCGGGGATAAGCTGATTTTCGAAATGATCCAGATCGGCGCCGTTCGTCTGGACGACCGGCTGGAAATCGTGGAGGCCCTGTCCCTGCCCATCGCTCCCACCCATTACGTCCGCATCCATCCCCGCATCCGCCGGATGACCGGCCTGGGCGCGGAGGAGCTGGCCGGCGCCCCCGCCTTCCGGGAGGCCCTGGAGCAGTTTTCCGCCTGGTGCGGCGAGGATTATGTGCTGCTGACCTGGGGATGCGACGATGTCAGCGTCCTGCAGCAGAACATCGATTTCTTCGGCTGCGGCGATATTCCCCTGGCGCCCCTGTGCGATATCCAGATGCTCTTCGCCAGGGAGCATCAGCTCAAGGACCGCCCCTCCCTGAAGGCCGCGATGGATCTGGTGGGCATCCGGGAGGAGGAGGACATGGCCTTCCATAACGCCCGCAACGACGCCTGGTATACGGCGGAGGTGTTCCGGACCCTGCCCGATCCCGCCGCCGCCCTGCAGCATGTGCTGACGCCGAAAAATCTGATCCATCGGCCGCCCAGATCCCGGGAAAAGGGCGTGGAAGCCTGCGCTTCCGTCCGGGAGGCGCTGAAAAGCGAATCCGCGATGAAGCCGGTCTGCCCCCGGTGCGGAAGGATTATGACCCTGGACGGCGAATATACTCCCCAGAGCCCCGATAAATATCTCGCCCTGGCCAAATGCCGGCAGCACGGCCGGATGCTGCTCCGGCTCCGCTTCCGGATGGATGAGGAGGGCGGCGTCACGATGCGCCGCTCCGCCGCCCCGGCGACCCGCTCCAACATCGCCTATGTGCATACCAAGCAGTTCCAGTCCCTCCGGCGGCTGGAGGAAGCGAAAAAAGCCGGCCTTCCCCTGCCGGATCCGGATCAGGAGCTGGCCGGCGCCGCCCGGTCCGATATGCCCTTCGAGGGATGAGGCGAGGCCGCCCGGTCTCCGCGCTCCGGCCCGACCGCCCTTCGAGGGATGAGCCCATCAAAAAGAAAAGGAGGCTGCCCATGATCATTCGTTTTCAGGACAAAGAAGCCAATCTGCCGGAAGGAACCTCCGTCCGGGACGCCCTGGCCGCCGTCGGCGCCCTCCCCGCGGGAACCCTGGCCGCCCTGAAGGGCGGCGTGGTCATGGAGCTGAACGAGCCCCTGCGGGAGGACTGTTCCCTGCTTCCCCTGACGCTGGAGCACGACGAGGGCCGCCGCATCTATGAGCGCTCCCTCCGCTTCGTGATGCTGCTGGCCCTGCGGCATCTGTTCCCCTTCGAGCAGGTGCGCATCGAATACTCCGTGGGCTACGGGGTCTTTGTCCGCCTTCCCGGCCGCAATCTGCACCGGCAGGACATCGTCAAAATCGAAAACGAGATGCGCCGCATCATCAGCCTGGATCTGCCCTTTACCAAAAAGCAGTGGACGAAGGAAGACGCCATCGAGTATTTTACCGAGGAACAGCAGGCCGACAAGGTGGAGCTGCTGGAAAGGCGCCCCGTGCCCTATTTCAACATGTACTGCATCGACGGCATGTGGGAATACTTCTACGGCGCCATGACGGTGTCCACCGGCCCCCTGAAGGTCTTTACCCTCTTCGAGTTCCAGGGCGGCTTCGTCCTCCAGCTCCCCGCCGGCAAGGATTTTGACCACGCGGCCCCCTACATTTACCGGCCGAAGCATCTGGAGATTTTCCGCCAGAGCGCCCGCTGGTGCGACATTCTGGGGATCCGGAACGTGACGGACGTGACCCATCTGATCGAAACCCACCAGCTGCGCAATTTCATCCGGGTCAACGAGGCCCTGCATGAAAGCGCCCTGCACGATCTGGCGGGGAGGATCTGCGGCGAGTATAAGCATGTCGTCCTGGTGGCCGGTCCCTCCTCCAGCGGCAAAACCACCTTCTCCGGCCGCCTGGCCGTCCATCTGCAGGCCCACGGGCATCCCGCCCGCCGGATCTCCATGGACGATTTCTATCTCAGCCGCCGGGAAATCCGCCCGGAATACGACGGGACGGTGGATCTGGAAAAGCCCGACGTGCTGGATCTGGCCCTGATGGAGGAAACGGTGAAGGCCCTGCTGAACGGCGAGCCCGTCATGCTGCCCTCCTTTAATTTCGCCAGGGGCGAGCGGGAATATCGGGACGAAAAGCCCGTGTCCCTCCGCCCCGGGGAAATCGTCATCATCGAGGGCATCCACGCCCTGAACCCGATCATTTCCGATCTCTTCCCCCAGGAGGAGATTTTCCGGGTCTTCGCCTCCGCGCTCACCTGCCTGAACCTGGACGATCATAACCGCATCCGCACAACGGACGTGCGGCTGCTGCGCCGGGTGGTGCGGGATCACCTGTTCCGCGGCACGAAGCCGGCGGATACCCTCGCCATGTGGCCCAAGGTCCGCCAGGGGGAGGAAAAGTGGATTTTCGCCCATCAGGAAAACGCCGACGCGATGTTCAACACCGCCCTGCATTACGAGCTGCCCATCCTGAAATCCTATGTCTATGATCTGCTGAAGGCCGTTCCGGAGGAATCCCCCCAGTATCTGCTGGCCCGCCGGCTGATCAAAACCCTGAACTACCTGCCGGATGTGGATCCCGCCGTCTTTGGCGAGATTCCGCCGCTGAGCCTGCTGCGCGAATTTATCGGCGGCTGTACGCTGGAGGTTAACTGAGATGAAGCTGTGGGGCGGCCGTTTTGCCAAGGCGACGGATGGGCTGGTGGATGATTTCCATTCCAGCATTTCCTTTGACCAGCGCCTGTTCGAGCAGGATAT
>CAMOGC010000139.1 GCA_946613955.1 uncultured Clostridia bacterium | reverse complement strand
ATGATGTCCTTTTCCTTGTCCAGGCAGAAGGATTCGAAAAAGACCGCGTCCTTTTCCCCTGTCTCGCTCATGTTGTTCTGTCCTTTCCGATGATATTCCGATTATAGGGGATCGCGCCGGCGCCTGTCAAGGAAAACCGGGCGCCGCGGCGCTGGTGGTTTTCGTCATTCTGCTGATCACCTGGGGCATCAGCCTGGCCCTCTGGCGGCTGAACCGCCGCAGCGCGTCAGATGATTTGACGTAAAAAACCGGAGAGAGGCTCTCCGGTTGAAAACGAAGCAGATATGTCATTCCGGGTTCTTCGGTGATACGCCCGCTTACAGCTTCGAGACGATCTCCCGGTCGCATTTCCGGTAGAAATACAGGGACAGGGCGGCGGAAACGACTTCCGCGATCAGGAAGCACCACCACACCGCGTCCACCGTTCCGAAAAGCTCCTTCAGCAGCCAGGCCACGGGAAGCAGCACGATCAACTGGCGGCTCAGGGAAATAATCAGGCTGTAGGTGCCCTTCCCGATGGCCTGGAAGAAGTTGCTCAGGGTGATGCCGACGGAGGCCACCAGGAAATGCCAGCTGATGATCCGAAGGGCGGTGACGCCCAGCCGGGTCATGGCCCGGGTCACCTCCGAGGTGGATTCCCCGGATTCAAACAGGCTCATCAGCTGCCCCGGGAAGAGCTGGAAAAGCAGCAGCCCCAGGGTCAGAATCGTGATCACCCAGATCCAGGCCATTTTGACGGCGGAATAGATCCGTTCCTTCAGCCGGGCGCCGAAATTGTATCCGATGATGGCGATCATCCCGCTGCCCAGGCCGAAAACCGGCATGAACACGAAGGACTGGAGCTTGAAATACACATTCAGCACGTTAACCGCCGCGTTGCCCTCCGCGAAGCCGGACAGGATCCCGTTCATGCCCACGTTCATGGCCGAGCCGATGGCCTGCATGATGGTTGAGGGAAGGCCGACGGCGAAAATATCCCGGAGCACCGGCCAGCGGACGGCGAAATCCCGCAGCTCCAGCTTCAGCTCGGCATTCCTTTTCTGGTTCAGCAGGAAGCCCACCAGGGCGCTGACATGCTGGCCGATCACCGTCGCGATGGCCGCCCCGGCCACACCCATTTTCGGGCAGCCCAGCAGGCCGAAGATCATGATGGGATCCAGGATGATGTTCGTCACCGCGCCCACCAGCTGCGTCAGCATGGACAGGGTCGTGTTGCCCGTCGCCTGCAGCATCCGCTCAAAGTTAACGGAAAGGAAGATGCCCAGGCTGAAGGTCGTCACAATCCGCAGATAGTTGGTTCCCATGTCGCGGATCGTCTCCGCGTCCTGCAGGTTGGGGGAAACCAGCAGGCCCATGAACGGTCCGGCGAGGAACAGGCCGATCAGGAAGAACAGCAGGCAGCTCCCGCCCTCGATGACCAGGCCGTTCCAGGCGGCCAGCCGGGCTTCCTCCCTTTTCTTTTCCCCCAGCCTCCGGCTGATCAGGCTGTTGATGCCCACGCCCATGCCCACCGAGGCCGCGATCATCAGCATCTGGATGGGGTATCCGAGGGAAACCGCCGTCAGGGCGTTCGGGTCATACCGGGCGACGAAGATGCTGTCCACCACGTTGTAAAGCGCCTGAACCAGCATCGAAATCATAATCGGAATCGATACCTTCGGGATCAGCCGTCCCATGGGCATCGTTCCCAGCATTTTGGACCGTTCGTCTCTTTGCATGTCTGCGTGAAAAACCTCCTGAAATCCATATACCGCGGCATAGTAACATGCCCGCCGTTCCCTGTCAAGGCGTCCAAAAACAGCGGGCCACCCTGCTTCCCTGACCGGACGCAAAAAAGGCGGCCCTATCCCATCCGGAATCGGGGCCGCCCCATGCTTCTGTTCCTCTCCCGCTTATTTCGTCAGCTTTTCCGTCAGCCGGGTAATCTCATCCTCGCTCATGCCCGCCTTTTTCAGGAAGCCGCGGGCATATTCCGCCAGATCCGCCGTCTTCAGATCGACATCGGGGTTGTCCTCCGTCAGCACGCGGATCATCGGCTCAAGCACATCCCGAACGATGGTCTCGTATTTCTTCGGTTCGCTCTCCTTCGTGATGCCGTAATAGTTGTTGTAGGTGATCATATAATCATCCACGATTTCCTCATAGCTGGCGCCGCACAGCGCCTCGACCAGCATGCACATAAAGCCTGTCCGGTCCTTTCCCTCCGTGCAGTGGATGAGATAGGGCCCTTCGTTGTTCAGCATGGCCCGGAGGCCTTCGACCGCCTTTCCGCGGAACTCATCGGAGCCGAAATTCATGTTCATCGCCAGCGGATGCACCTTCCCCTCCTGATACAGGGAGAGGAAATACGGGGAATTGAATCCTTCCCTGGCGATATAGCCCTTCATTTTTTCGTCCGTGTCGGCCAGATTCAGGATGAACCGGACGCCGGCGTCCGCGATAAGGGCATCCGAGTAGGCCGCCCGGTTATGCTGATTGTCGCAGGGGGAAGCGGAGCGATAGAGCAGCCCCTCCCTGATGTTGCCCACGTGGAAATTTCTGAAATTGGCAAAAACCACGTCGCTTTCGAACAGGCTCCGGTCGTCCTCATAATGAAGGTTCCGCGCTTCCTGGATGTCCAGGTATTTTCCTTTTTCCTTCAGAGCGATCCGGGCGGTGCAGCTTTCATCCAGCCCGGCTTTCACCCACAGGTCGTCGCCGTTGTTGATGCAGGCCTTGATATAGTCGTATCCCGGATAGCCGATCAGCAGGGGATCGCCGTTGCGCGTATAGTATCCGTTATAGTACGGGATGTCCTCCAGGGTGTATCCGTTGGAAAAGGCCACGGTCACGCTGTCTCCGAACGCAAACCCCTGGGCGTTCAGCTCCTCGATGGACATCGTAATATAGACGCCGCCGAATTCCAGCTCATGGATCACTCCGAGCTCGGTCACCTCGGGCAGCGCCGCGCCGTCCTCGGCCAGCGCCGGCGCGAAGCCAAAGAGCGCCTGAGCCGCCATCAGGCAGGCCAGCCACAGCATCATCGCCCTGCGTCCATGTTTCTTCATTTCATTTTTCATCATCCGTCGTCCCTCCTGTTCGCTTCGAATCCGTCTTCCGATCGGGACTCCGGAGCCCCGAAAGCTCCGTCCGCCCGATGAATACCTGCCCGCATTATAGGGCATGTCCTTCCCTCTGTAAAGCGGCATCGTATGGCGAAGGGCGTCCTGTTTCGGAGCCTCTCCCGCCCGGCCGCCTGATCCTTGCCTTTCCGCGGCCTTATGCTTCGATCCGCCGGTGGACGAAGCGGATGGCGTGGTCGATCCATCCCGCGTTGTCCGGAACAACCTGGGCGCTGCCCCTGGCCGTAATCGGTTCGCAGGTAGCCAGCCCGTGTTCTCCCCGCTCGTAAATATGCATTTCGAAAGGCACCCCCGCCTTCCGGAGGGCCGCCGCGTACATCAGACTGTTTTCCACCGGCACGCTCTCGTCGGCCAGGGTATGCCACAGGAAGGTCGGCGGCACATGGGGGCCGACCCGGGTTTCCAGGCTCAGCTCCTCCTGGCGGAAAAGCTGGTTTCCCTCCTCCTCCGGCTTTCCCAGCAGGCATTCCCGGGAAAAGGCGTGGGTAAATTCACCCATCGATATCACCGGATACCCCAGGATCTGGAAATCAGGCCGCCATCCGGCGCCCGCTCCAAGCGTTTTCTCAAACAGCCTGTCCTCCCACAGGGTGCCCACGGTGCAGGCCAGATGCCCGCCGGCGGAGAAGCCGCAGGTTCCGATCGCGTCGGGCCGGATATGCCATTCCTTCGCGTGGCTCCGGATATACTGCAGACTCCAGGCCAGCTCCAGCGCCGCCGTCGGAAAATGATCCGGCGCCACGGAATACCGCAGGATGGCCGTGTGGAACCCGGCGGCCAGGAATTTCGCCGCGATGGGCTCCGCTTCCCGATTGGAGCAATAGGCATAGGCGCCGCCGGGGGTAATCAGAATCAGCGGGCGCTCCGCCCATTCCGAAATATCGTCCGTATTCGGCAGCAGCATGATTTTCAGCTCCGCCTCCGTCTTTGGCCCGGGAAGCCCGGCCTTTTCCCAGTCCACGCCCAGCGTCAGGGTTTGAATCATTCTTGTACCTCCTCTTTTCACGCCGCCGCGGCCTGTTATACCCCGTATTTGATCTTCACCCTTTCCAGCTTTTCCCCGAAGGGCCGGCCCAGCAGCAGCAGGAACGCCACATTGCTGGCCGCGTAGGAAAGGGTATAGGGCAGCGCCGTCGCCACCGCCGCCGCGTAAAGCTCCCGGCTGATGCCCCCATTGTACCACAGGACCGTCCAGATATCCATAAATAGAGAATAGGCCGCCCCGGCCAGGGCGCCGTAGACCGCCAG
>CAMOGC010000138.1 GCA_946613955.1 uncultured Clostridia bacterium | reverse complement strand
GCGGGAACGTTGCTCCTTAAAACAGCGGCGGGAGCCTGAAGCCGGGGGCTCAGGCGGCCCCGGGTCAGAAGCGTTCCCCCGACCAGGAAAACCAGCAGCGCCGCGGCGCTGATCAGCCCCTTCCAGGGGCGGGAAAGGCGGCGGCGGGAAGCGGAACGGGTTCTCGCTCCGGATGGCGTCTCCTCTCTTTCCCTCCCGGGCCTGTCCGCGTGGATGTTCTTTTTCCCGGCGGCGTTCCCTTTTTCTTCGGCGTTCTTCTCTTCCCGATCGGCGGCCTCGCCCGCGCCGGGCCAGTTCGCGCCCGCGGGGACGCTCCTCACGGCGGCGTTCCCTTTCGTTTCGCCGCCGGCCGCGCCGCTCATCTCTTTCCGAAGCGCCTCCCGCCATCCCTGCCGGAAGTCTTCCGGAGGGGACGGAGTTTCCGCGGCCATCCGGCGCAGCTCCTCATCCGGAAAAAGGAGGGAATCCCGTTTTTCTTCCGTCATGACCGGTTCCTCCTTTCTCTTCTTTGGACGGGGGAGGCGCCGGAAAGGTTCCCTTCCTCCGAAAAGATTTCCTTCAGCCTGTTTCGCGCCCGGTTGACCCGGCTTTTCACCGTTCCCTCGGAAACGCCCAGCATCCCGGCGGCTTTCTCATACGAAAGGCCCTCCAGCTGGGTCAGCACCAGCGCGTCCCGCTGCTCCTCCGGCAGGCCTGCGATGGCCTCCCGCAGCCGGGCGTGTCCGTCCCTTCGGAGCGCCTCCGCCTCAGGCCCGGGGGATGGATCCGGCGGATCGAAGCCCTGCTCCCGCAGGGGCTCCAGGGAAGCTGCGTTTTCCCTTTTCTTTTTGCGCAGATAGTCCAGACAGCAGTTGGCGGCAATCCGGTACGCCCAGCTTTCGAAGGCGCAGTCAAACCGGAAGGAGCCCAGGGACCGCCAGATGCGGATCATGGCCTCCTGGCCGCAGTCGGAGGCGCTCTCCCGGTCCCCGGTATAGTGCCAGCAGACCCGCCAGACCAGGGCTTCCACCCCGCCCAGCAGGCGCTCGACCGCCTCCGGCTCCCCGGCCGCGGCACGTCTCAAGAGCAACTCGTCCACAGGCCGGCCGCCCCCTCTCAAACAAAAATAGAACAGTTTTGTTCATTGATTTCCCGCTGGTCTTATGATAGCATAACCGAAGCCCGCTGCCAACCAGAATTTGCGGGCCGGAGCAGGCTGACAAAGCTTCCCGCGAAGCGGGCGACACAAGCGGGATCCTCCGGCCATGGGGTGGTCTTCACACAGCAAGCGATGGCCGTCCGGCCATGGGAAAGCCTGTAAGGGTTCCCCCGCAAAGCGCGGGGTGGCCTTCACGCAACAAGCAGTGGCCGTCCGGCCATGATGATGAGGAGGAAAGAAAATGACACAGATCCAGATGATCGCCATGCGGATCGCGGACCTGCGGGATATTCTGGGCCTGTCCCAGGAAGCCGTCGCCGCCCGGTCCGGCGTGCCCCTGGCGGACTATATCCAGTATGAAAAGGGCGAGAAGGACTTCTCCTTTTCCCATCTGTTCAACATCGCGGAAACCCTGGGGGTCGATATTTCCGATCTGCTGACGGGGGAAAGCCCCAAGCTGCGCGGCTATATTCTGACCCGCAACGGCAAGGGCCTGGCCTTCGACCGGCGGAAGCAGTATCACTATCAGCACCTGGCCTATAATTTCGCGCATAAGCTGGCGGAGCCCTTCATCGTGACCGTGGAACAGGATCAGCCCGGCGTCGTCAAGCAGGCCCACAGCCACGAGGGGCAGGAATTCGACTATGTGCTGGAAGGCTATCTGCGGATCATCCTGGGGGGCAACGAGCTGCTGCTGGCCCCCGGCGACAGCGTCTATTACGACTCCTCCCTGCCCCACGTGATGTACGCGCCGGAAGGGGACTGCCGTTTTATCGCCGTGGTCATCAAAAAGGACGTTAACGAATAAACCGGGGAGGAAAAGATATGCGGCCGCTTTACCGTGACTATGTCGACGTGGAGGGGGATTTCCTCAGCTACGAAGACTTCAACAAAAACTTCCGCCTGAAAAAGGTGGAGGGCTTCAATTTCGCCTACGACGTGGTGGATCGCTACGGCCGGGAGGATCCGGACCGCCCCGCCCTGCTCTGGACCAATCCGGAGGGGGACGTGGTGCGCTACGATTTCCGCCGGATGATGCTCGACAGCAACCGCGCCGCCAACTACTTCGCCTCCCTGGGGGTGAAGAAGGGGGACGCGGTGCTGCTGATCCTGAAGCGGCATCACGAATTCTGGCCCATTCTCATGGCGCTCCACAAGATCGGCGCCATTACCGTTCCCGCCACCCATCTTCTGACCGCCAAGGACATCCGCTACCGGGTGCAGGCGGCGGGCATCAGCGTCATCGTGACCACCCAGCATACCACCTCCGTCGCCGACGCCGTCCTCGAGGCCGCGCCGGACTGCCCGACCCTGCGCCATCTGGTCATGGTCCGCTCGGAAAAGGAGGGCTTCGAAAGCTTCGACAAGGGCTTCGCCGCCGCCTCGGATCAGTGGGAAAAGCCCACTGGGGACGCCCTGGCCTGCGACCGGGATCTGATGCTGGTCTATTTTACCTCCGGCACCACCGGGCAGCCCAAGATGGTCGCCCATGACCACTATTATCCTCTGGGCCATATCCTGACGGGGGTGTACTGGCTGCAGGTCGAGGACGGCGGGCTGCATCTGACGGTGTCCGAAACCGGATGGGCCAAATCCGTCTGGGGCAAGCTCTACGGCCAGTGGCTGGGCGGCAGCTGCGTCTTCGTCTATGATTTTGACAAGTTTAAAGGCGCGGATATCCTGGCCATGATCGAGAAGTTCAAAATCACCACCTACTGCTCCCCGCCCACCATGTATCGCTTCATCCTGCAGGAGGATCTGTCGAAATACGACCTGTCCAGCCTGCGTCACTGCTCCGTGGCCGGCGAGCCCCTGTCCCCCGAAATCGCCGAGGACTGGAAGCGCCAGACCGGCATCGAGCTGCATGAATGCTTCGGCCAGACGGAGCTGCTGCCCACCCTGGTTACCTTCCCCTGGATGAAGGTGGTGCCCGGCTCCATGGGCAAGCCCGCCCCGCTCTTTGACGTGGACATCGTGGACGCGGAGGGGAATTCCTGCCCCGCCGGCGTCACCGGGGAAATCGTCATCCGCGTGCACCACGGCAAGCCCTACGGCATGTTCGCGGGCTATTACAAAAACCCGGAGATGACGGCGGAAGCCTTCGCGGGCAACCTCTATCACACCCGGGATCTGGCCTGGAAGGATGAGTGGGGATATTACTGGTATGTGGGCCGGGCGGACGATGTCATCAAGTCCAGCGGATACCGGATCGGCCCCTTCGAGGTGGAAAGCGCCCTGCTGGAGCATCCGGCGGTGCTGGAATGCGCCATCACGGGCGTGCCGGATCCCCTGCGGGGGCAGATCGTCAAGGCGACGGTGGTGCTCAAGCCCGGCTATACGCCCTCCGACGACCTGGTCCGGGAGCTGCAGAACCACGTGAAGCACCTGACGGCTCCCTACAAATACCCCCGGAAGGTAGAATTCGTGGAGGAGCTGCCCAAGACCATCTCCGGCAAGGTGCGCCGCTTCGAAATCCGCAATCGGGACAGCCAGTAAAATCCGGAGGCGCCCATGGTTCAGACCGAGAATACCGCCATCGTCCTGCGGCATGTCAACTGGCGGGACAACGACCGGATGGTGACCCTTTTCAGCCCCTCCCGGGGGCGGATCGACGCCGTCGTCCGGAACTGCCGGAAGCCCAAATCCCATAACCTCAACGCCGCGGAGCTCTTTGCCCTGGGCGATTATATGCTCTATGAATCCGGAGGCCACACCACCGTGACCTCCGTTCATTTGATTGAAACCTTCTATCCCCTGCGCCAGGATTATGACCGGCTGACCTGCGGCACCTATCTGCTGAGCCTGACGGAGGCGGTCGTGGAGCCGGAGCAGGAGCGGCGGGAGCTGTTCATGCTGCTTCTGCACACCCTCTCCCGGCTGACCTTTTCCGATCAGCCCTGGCGGCCGCTGCTCTCGGGCTTCCTGCTGCGCCTGGCCGACTGCGAGGGCTTTAAGCCCCGGCTGAATCACTGCGTCTTCTGCGGAAAGCGGCTGGAGGCGGCGGAGGCCGTGCTCTTCGCCCTGGAGGAGGGCGGGCTGTGCTGCGCGGACTGCGCCCGCAGGCGGGGTCAGCGGCGGCCGCCGGATCCCCGGGAGCGGGTCAGCGCGGCACAGGTCCGCTGGATGCGCCACGCGCTGGAAACCGGCTCCGCCGCCTGGGTGGACACGCCGGAAAGCCACGCCCCCTTCTCGCTGCTGCGGGCTTATGTGGAGGGAAGGCTGGGCCGCCGTATCCGCAGCGGCACGCTGCTGCCGGAGGCGTAAGGACGCCGGTCTGGCTTTGCTGCCGGGCGCACGGCGAAAACAGCGGCGAACGTCATGGTCCGCCGCTGTTAACATTGCCTTATTGGGAATT
>CAMOGC010000137.1 GCA_946613955.1 uncultured Clostridia bacterium | reverse complement strand
CGTCCGTCTTTTTTCGTCCTGAAGTTTACATTCCGTTCACACTCCTGTCAAAAACATGCGTTATACTGACCGCGAAAACCAGAAAGGAGGTTTTTCGAATGATGAAAAATGTGTTGAATAAAAAGGCCCTGGGGATCCTGGCCCTGGCGCTGGTCTGCGTGCTGGCCGGCTCCGTCCTTGGCTCCTTCACCCCGGCCGTGGCGGCGGATTCCATCGCCGCCGGTTCCGCCTCTCCCTTTACCGCGGCCATCGCGAAGGTGAAGGGCAGCGTCGTCGGCGTCAATAATTACCAGCTGGTGAATTACGGCGGCAATTATGGCTCCGGCTTCGGCGGTTTCTTCCCCTGGAGCGATTTCTACGGCGGATACGGCAACGGCTGGGGAAACGGCTGGGGCAACGGAAACAACAATAACCAGAGCCGTGAGGTCAAATACGGCTCCGGCTCCGGCGTGGTGGTTGCCAAAGAATATGTCATGACCAACTATCACGTGGTCGAGGACGCCAGCAGCCTGGAAATCGCCATTAACAAGGATGACAACAGCGAACCCGAACTGCTCAAGGCCACCGTGGCCGCCTATGACGCGGATCTGGATGTGGCCGTCCTCCACGTTCCCGGCCTGAACCTGGAGCCCGTCGAGCTGGGCGACAGCGACACCCTGCAGGTGGGCGATTACGTCTTCAACCTCGGCAATCCCCTGGGCTTTACCGGAACCGCCACCGCCGGCATCGTTTCCGGGCTGAACCGGGAAATCACCACCGGCACGACCCGGGATCGCTACGGCCGGGCCACCAGTGTCGTCAATTCCATGATCCAGACCGACGCGGCCATTAACTCCGGCAACAGCGGCGGCGGCATGTTCGACATTGAGGGCCGCCTGATGGGCATTCCCACCCTGCGCTACACCGGCAACCGCTTTACCTCCAACGTAACCGCGGAAAACATCGGCCTGTGCATTCCCATCAACGACGCGAAGGCCGTTATTGAAAAGGCGCTCGGCACCGGCGCGACCGCCGGAAGCGCCGAGGCTGTCCAGCCCTCCGCGGCGGACAGCCAGGGATCCAGCACCGTCGACCCCGGCCTCAGCGGCAAGCCCCGTCTGGGCGTTACCGTTGGCAACCTGAACGAATCCGTGCTGTCTTCCGGTCTGCTGCCCCGCGGCGCCTATATCATGTCGGTGGACGCTGGCAGCCCCGCGGAAACCGCCGGCCTGGTCGCGGGCGATATCATCGTTGAGGTGGACGGAACCGTGATTACCTCCACCACCGAGCTGCTCGAACAGCTGAGCGGCCGCAAGGCGGGGGATCAGGTGAAGCTGAAGGTCTTCCATACCGGTGTCGATCTGTCCAAAGCCGACACCATTCCCACCGAAGGCGAGTATCTGGAAAAGACCGTGACCCTGGCCCTCGTGGACCCCATCGCCCAGTAAAAAACGGCTGCCGGCAAACAGCCGCAGCGAAATTTGAAAAACCGGTACCGGAGCAAATCCGGTACCGGTTTTATTGTACGCTAATCGCGGGAAAAGCCTCAATGAATGTAATCCCAGATCAGAAAAGCATAATCCGTCTGTTCATCGTTCAGAGCTTCTCCGGCCGTTGAATTGGCGAAGCCTGTCGGATCCATGCGAAAAGCATCAGACGATTCTTTCCATGATGGTCTTCCGGGGTTCAAAGCCCAGGGACCGGTAAAACGCCATGGCCCGGTCGTTTCCTTCCCAGACGTTCAGGGTCACCGTATAGCACCCCATATCCCGGGCCCATTTCATCACGAAATCCATCAGCTCCCGGCCGACATGCTTCCGCCGGAATTTTTCATCGACGCAGATATCGTCGATGTAAAGCGTCCGGGTATCCCGATAATTGTTGGAGTGGGTCGTTTCCTCGATGACGCAGAAAACATATCCCGCCACCTCGCCGTCTATCTCCGCCACAAATATTGGGCGAAGCTCGTTTCCGAGGATCTCCCTCAGGTCTTTTTCATTATACTTCCGGGTTCCGGAAACAAACAGATCCGGCCGGATAATCGCGTGCACTTCCAGCACCTGGCTCAGCAGGTCCAGTAACTTATCGATATCCTTTTCATCGGCTTTCCTGATCATCATGGGCTTTTCCCTATCCTTTCTCTTCTTCGGCCCCGCGGCCATGGGGAGCCTCCCCGCCGGAGCGGGGCGGCTCCCCATGATTTTTTCAGGTCGCGCTCATGGCGATCCGCGCGTTCAGCGCGTCCACCACCGGCTCCACGTCCATCCCGTGAACCATGCAGGCTTCCTCCAGGCTTTCCATCTGGGAAGCCGGGCAGCCCAGGCAGTGCATCCCGATGTTCAGCAGAACGTCGATGCACTCCGGATAGTTCCGGACGATCTCGCCGACCAGGGTCTTCGCGGAAATTTCCATCCGACATGTCTCCTTCCTCACAATAATCCTATCTTCTTTCGCCGCTGTACGATCGTTTCCCTTCTGATTCCGTATTTTTTCTGTCAAAGGCGATGTTCGTCTGCCCGGCCGCCCGGATCAGATCCCTTCTGCAGCGCACGGCCGTCCCGGACATACCGGCCGCCCGGATCAGAGGCCCGCGGCAATCCGCTCCAGCGTCATCCGGGCGGCTTCCGCGTTTTCGGGCACGGTATTTTCCAGCGTCATGGGCAAATCCCGGGTCTTCCCGAATCGCAGGAGCGCCTCATAGCGCATCTCCCCCGTTCCGCAGGCCACAGCCTTCAGTCCCCCGTTTTCGGGAATATAATCCTTCATGTGCAGAACGCTGACCCGGTCCCCCAGGCGGCGGATGGCTTCCTCGATTACGGCGTCCTTCCGGTCCACGTTTCCTGGCCCCAGCAGATTTACCGCGTCCAGGATGATCCGGATGGAATCGGAACCGATCGCGTCCAGCATCCGCTCCGCTTTTTCCGGGGTGGACACGATATGGCTGACCACCGGCTCTACCGCGAGGATCATGCCTTCCTCCTCCGCCCTGCGGACCACCGGCTTCACATTGTCCAGGAAGCTCTGAAAAGCGTCCTCGCTGTCCGGGGCGTTCTTCTCGAATGTGGAGCCCTTCCCCGCGGGGGTTTCCGTCCCGACCACCCCGGCCCCGATCTTCCGTGCGAAGGCCAGATGGGCGTAGTAAATCTCCCTGATCCGATCCCGCTCCTCCGCCGAGGGCGCCGTCAGGCTCAGATAGCACCCCAGCACGGCGCATTCCATGCCGTTTTGCTGAAACATCCCCCGGATTTCGGCGTCAAAGCCCTCCCGGGCCAGCAGTTTCGGCGCCTCGTTCATCGTGAAGCCCTCTATGGTTTTGCTCAGGGCCAGATGCGCGCAGGAGAATCCCTGCTTTCGGGAAAAGGCCAGGCGCTCCGCGATCGTTCCGGGGATACTGTCGTGAAGACGAATACCGATGTTCATGTTTCTTGCCTCCCTGTTGCCGAAGTTCATTCCCTGCAAATGCTGTCCTCCGCCCCTCTCGCGCGTCTGTTTTTATTTGGCCAGTCCTTCTCCGAAGCAGATCAGGCTGCCCTGGGAGCGAAGGCTGGGAGTCACTTTTTTCTTTTTGATGCTGACCTGGCCGGAGAGGATGATCTTTCCGTTGAACGCCATGGTGACCGTCTGTCCCCCGTCCAGGTTCAGGGCTTCCACGCATCCCGCTTCCTTCAGTTTTTCGGCCATCCAGTCCAGATGGACGCCGGCATAGCTGTCCTTCGGCCGGCCGCAGACGGCGATGGCCACATAGTGATAGGGTTCCACCATCCCGATGGCGGCGCGGGGCTCGTTATAGGGATAGTATTTCGGATCCAGCACGTCCGGGTTGATTTCCCCCTCGGAAATCAGGATCGGGCCGAAGCTCAGCACCTGCTCCGCCCCCATGGCCAGATATTCCTCCGCGCCCATGGCGTCGCTGATATAGGTTTTCGCCGTGCCGTCCCCGAAAAAGGCCATGGTGTCCAGATTGGGCCAGGGGCGGGATTTGGCGCTGTTGCGGGTCTTCGTGGACAGAATCTCTCCGTTTCGGATCACGATGCCCTTGAAATCATACCGCTGCAGCCGGATGCCATACATGTCGTCGGACATGGCGAACATGGGTTTCGCCTTTTTGATCAGCAGATCGGGGCTTACCAGCTTGTACCCCTGCGGGTGCTTCTTCGAGGCTTCCGTCATAACGGGGAACAGCGGCGATTCCGGCGAGGCCTGGATGTCGGCGACGCAGTATTCCCGCGTCTTTTTCTTTCCCCCGCTCTTCACCTTTTCCGTCACCTTCGTCACGGTAATATGAAGGGAGGATGACCGATACTCCCACCGGCCGTTTTCCGGATCCTCGACCAGAAGCACGTCCTCCGCGTCCCCGGATTTTTCTTCCTCATACGCTTCGGTCTCTTCGACTTCCCCGTCGGGGAGATCCTCCGCCTCCGAAAGCCCAAAAGCCGGCAGCATCATCATGATCGCCAGCAGCCAGGCCGCAGCTCTTTTCATCCGCATCTTCCTCCGTTCCTTTCTCCGGCATACTGTATCACGAAAAAGCCCTCCGGGCAATGAGGAATTCCCCGTTTT
>CAMOGC010000136.1 GCA_946613955.1 uncultured Clostridia bacterium | reverse complement strand
CCGGCGATGCTGTCCAACCTGCCGGAAATCCTGATCGCGGTGGTGATCATCCTGGTGCTGTCCGCCTCCATGAGCACCCTGTCCTCCCTGGTGCTGACCTCCTCCTCGACGGTGACGCTGGATCTGCTCAAGGGCCGGGTCATCCGGGAAATGGACGAGAAGCGGCAGCTGCTGATCATGCGGGGGCTCATCGTGTTCTTTATCGCGATTTCCGCCCTGATCGCCATCGTCCAGGTCAGCTCCCCCGTCGCCTTTATCGCCCAGGCCATGGGCGTCAGCTGGGGCGCCATGGCGGGCGCCTTCCTGGCCCCCTTCCTCTACGGCCTGTATTGGAAGAAGACCAGCAAGATCGCCTGCTGGGTCAACATCCTCTTCTCCTGCGTCTTCATGACCGTCGACATGCTGTCCAACCTGGGGGTGCTGTCCGTCAACCTGGGCCTGCTCCAGTCCCCGATCAACGCCGGCGCCTTCTGCATGCTGGCGGGGCTGATCCTGGTTCCGGTGCTTTCCCTGATCACCCCCAAGCCCGACCGGGCCCTGGTGGAGGACGCCTTCAGCTGCTATGAGCACAGGGTGCTGGTCCGCCAGACCAACGCCCTGGGTGAGGAATAAAAAGAAAGAGGCGGTTCCCTCGATCCCATAAAAGGATCGGGGAACCGCCCCCGTTTTCTTCCGGGCGCTTCGGATATCCGAAGCGCTCTTTTGCCCCCCGGGCGCCGTCTGCCGCCCGGAGCACGTCCCTACCCGAAGCTTTTTTCGCAAAGCCCGGTATTATAATCGAACGTTCCGCTCCAGCAGATGACGCCGCAGATTTCGTCCACCTGTTCCCCCTCGAAGAAGAAGACGACCCGTCTCACGCCGTTGTTTTCGCACAGGGTATTGACCATGCTGTAGCACAGGAGGGTTTCCCCTTCCTTCCCCCAGCTCTGGATTTCCGCCCGGAAGCTTTCGCTCAGATTCACCAGCATCGTATCCCCGACCCGGGCGACGCCCAGGATATCCTCCTCGTTCACCAGGTCCGGCAGCGTGGGCATCAGCCCGTCCGCCCGCTCCCGGGCGCCGGGCCCGTCGATGAGGGCGATCAACTGCTCCCGGGGGCTGTCGGTCAGATCCCGGTCCACCGCCTTCTCGCAGGGCACCAGCACCCCGCCCCGCTGGAAAAACACCGTTACCCGGTCCATCAGCAGGGGTTCGAGCTGCTCCCTTCGCATCAGCCCGCCCAGCACGGGAATCTCGCCGAATTTCTCGCTGGAAAGGGCGGTCAGGGGTTTCTCCCCGATCCGGAAGGAGACCGCCGCCGTCCCGGGGATGAAGGTGGTCAGGGAGAAGGTCACCGCCGCCGCCAGGCAGGCCGGATCCACGCCGCTCTCCCGCCAGATCTCCATCGCGTCCTCCCGGAAGCTGAGGGTGATCATCCGGCCCCCGTCGGGCAGGTCGCTGGTCAGGGGCGGCCGCGTCAGCATATTCCCCAGATCCGGCAGATCCGGCACGCCCGTCAGATACATGGGGCCGTTGCTGATGGTCTCCAGGATGCCGGAGGTCATCTGGGCCGGCGTCTGTCCCTGAAAGGTCAGGGTCCGGCTTTCGCAGCTGACCCCCTGGCCGTTTTCGAGGGGATAGTAAATCGTCAGATAGGCCGTCATGGGCGTCTGGGCCGGATCCGCCCCCAGGGGCGTTTTTTTCGCGTCCATCTGTTCCCAGAGCACCGGCAGGTTTTCCCCCGGATGGGGCACCAGGCTGCCCATCGCCAGGTTGCCGGTCACGTCCAGGGCGACGCTCTGGTCCGCCACCAGGATGTTGACGCACCGGATGTTTTCGACCTCGCAAAGCGTCGCGGCCACCGCCAGGGCCACGGTATAGATGTTCCGATAGCTCAGCCCCAGGGCCGAGGAGCCGAGATTGACCGTGCAGACGCCGCCGCTGAGCTCCACGGGGTTGGGCCCGTAAAGGCTCAGGCTGACCTCCCCGCCCAGGGAGTCGACCCGCTCGTTGGCGGGGTAGGAAAGCAGCTCGCTGACCAGCGCCACCAGCAGCTCGTTCCTTGTGCCCGGGCCCATGTTGACGTGCTGGGCCAGCAGATACAGTCCGTTTTTCCCGGGCAGATAAAGGGTATACATTTTCCCCTCCCCGGCGTAGGAATCCCCGTCCGGGGCATCGTATTCCACCCGCGGGGCGGGCATCGCGGGCACGCTTTCCTCCCGCTCCGCGCTCTCCCGGGAGCATCCGGAAAGCGCCGCCATCAGGCAAAGGATCATCATCGCGCACAGGATTCTTTTCATCATGCTCCTCCGCCCTCCTTTCCGCCTTCCGGCAGCCGAACCGTGAAGCAGGATCCGCCGCCGGGCCGGCCCTCGACGGTAATGGTGCCCCCGTGCAGGCTGACCATCTGGCGCACGATGCTCAGCCCCAGGCCCGTGCCGCCGGTGGCCCGGCTGCGCGCCTTGTCGACCCGGTAAAACCGGTCGAAAATATGCTCCCGGTCCTCCTCGGGGATGCCGATGCCGTTGTCCAGCACCTGCCAGATAATCTCCGTTCCCTCCCGGCGGAGCACCACGTGGATCCGCCCGTCGTCCGGGGAGTATTTCATCGCGTTGTCGATCAGGTTATACAGCACCTGGTTCAGCTTCATCCGGTCGCCCCGCAGGGTCAGCCCCGGAGCCACCTCCTCCGTCAGGCTCTGGCCCTTCTTTTCCGCCGCCGGCCGCAGAAGCCTGACCGTTTCCTCCGTCAGGGCGGAGATGTCCAGATCCTCCACCGTCAGGGCGTCGCCCTTGTTGTCCATCCGCGTCAGGGTCAATAGATCCGTAATAATCCCCGTCAGCCGGTCGATTTCATGATTCATGTCCTCCAGGAATTCCTGCCGCAGCTCCTGGGGCATATCCGGCTGATACAGCATGTTTTCCAGCAGGATTTTCATCGTGGCCAGGGGGGTCTTCAGCTCGTGGCTGGCGTTGGAAACGAACTGGTTCCGGCTGTTGTCGAGGTTTTCGAGCTGGGCCGCCATGGTGTTGTAGTTTTCCGCCAGCGCCCGCAGCTCGCCGCTCCCCTTCTCCGGCACCCGGACGCTCAGGTCGCCCTTGGCCATCCGCTTCATGGATTTGCTCATGTTGACGATCGGGCTGGTCAGCACCCGGCTCAGGATCAGGGCGAGAATCAGGGCGGCCAGGGCGATAATGATGAACACCAGGTTCAGCTGCCGCCGCACGGCGCCGAGGGAATCCATCATTCCCTGAATCCGGCTCACATAGACCACCGCGCCGATCCGCCCTTCGGGACCGGTCATCCCGTGGACGCTGTAGGCGACGTATTCCGCGTTCTCCTCCCCGCTCATCCGCCGAACCGTTTCCCGCCCCGGGGTATGCATGCCGTAGGCGGCCTCCTCGCCCCCCGCCAGCACCCGGGCCGCCTCCGCCAGCGGCAGCCGCTGGCCGCAAAGGGCGTTTTCCGAGTCGTACTGCACCTTCCCGTCCGTATCCAGAATCAGAATCCGCCCGTCCAGCCCATGGGCGGATTCCTGCAGCCGCAGGTTCAGGGGCTCGGCGTCCGCCGACAGAAACAGGGGCGCCAGGTTTTCCGCCAGGCTCTCCGCCGCCTGGCTGTCCTCCCGGGTGCGCTGCCCGATCAGATACCGGGAAACCAGGCCGTTCAGGTTCGTCGCGGCCACCAGGAACGACACCCCCACCACGACAAAAAAGGCCAGCAGGATTTTCACCCTGATGCTGGCCCAGAAGGAGGTTTTCCCGTTACTGATCCGTGAAATAATAACCGACCCCCCATTTGGTGAAGATAAACTCCGGCTTGGTGGGATCCCGCTCGATCTTTTCCCGCAGCCGGCGGATGTGCACGTCCACCGTCCGCGCGTCGCCGGCGTAGTCGTATTTCCAGACCGTCTCCAGCATCTGGCCCCGGCTGAACACCGTCCCGGGATTGGTCACGAACAGCTGCAGCAGGTCGAATTCCTTCGCCGTCAGCTTGACGTCCTTTCCCCCCAGGGTCACGCTGCGCTTGATCAGATTGACATCCATATCATGAATCCGGATGACGCGCTGCTCCTGCTGCTGGCTGGAGGCGGACACCCGGCGGAAAATCGTCTTGATCCGGGCCTTGACCTCCAGGATGTTGAAAGGCTTGGTCATATAATCGTCCGCGCCGTATTCCAGCCCCAGGATCTTGTCCATATCCTCGCCCTTGGCCGTCAGCATGATGATCGGGATATCGCTCATCTCCCGAATCCGCTGGCAGACGGTAATCCCGTCCATCTTGGGCAGCATGACGTCCAGCAGGATCAGATCGTATGCCCCGTCCTCAAACTTGCGCAGGGCTTCCTCCCCGTCCATGGCGCTGTCCGTTTCGTAGCCTTCCTGCTCCAGGGAATACTTCAGTCCCTTGAGAATCAAAGGCTCGTCGTCTACCAGCAGAATCCGCTTTGCCAAGCCGAACACCCTTTCGTAACCTTTTCTTATTAGATTCTAATCTTTTTCGCCCAAAATTGCAAGCTTTTTGTGATATTTGTCAATAAGTGTCAAAAAAACCGGAGGACATTCGTCCTCCGGCGGTCT
>CAMOGC010000135.1 GCA_946613955.1 uncultured Clostridia bacterium | reverse complement strand
GATGCTGCCCATTGCCGGGAAAAAACCGGAATGCCGGAGGAATTGCCCATGAAGAAGTATTATCTGATCACAGGAATCGTGTGTCTGGGAGTCATCCTGGTCTTTTCCTTCCTCTTTGATTTCTGGACGCCGAAGAACAGAAGGGACACTGTCTCCGTCGGCTTCATCTACGAGGGGGACATTTCCACCCCCGCCACCTACAATTTCGCCCTTGTGGAAAAGGAGCTGGCGGCCGCCTACGGCAGTCAGGTCGCCCTGCATGTCCGCAGCAACGTCCGCTCCGCGGATGTGGAGGATCACCTGCGGGATCTGGTGTCCAAAGGCTGTCTTCTGGTCTTGACCAACAGCCGAAGCACCGAAGTCGCCTCCCTGGCCGCCGAATATCCGGAGGTTCAGTTCTGCCAGATTTCCTTCCAGGCCCCCGACGGGACGGCTCTTCCGGAAAACTATCATACCTTTAACGGGGAGCTTTGGCAGGCCCGCTATGTCAGCGGCGTTGCCGCGGGCCTGAAGCTGCGTTCCCTGATCGACCGGGGAGAAATGGGCGCGGAGCAGGCCCTGGTGGGCTTTGTCGGCGGCGAGGAAACGCCGGAGGTGCTCTCCGGCGCCGCCGCGTTCCTGCTGGGGGTGCGTTCCCAGGTGCCGGAGGCGAAGCTGCGGCTGAAAATCTCGGGAGAGCGGGACGGATATGCCGCCAACAAGGCGGCCGCCGCGGCGCTGCTGGAGGATGGCTGCCTCGTTCTCGCCAACCACACCGATTCCAACGGGCCCGCCGCGGCCTGCGAGGAATCCGGCCGGAAAGTCTTCTTTATCTCCCTGAACCAGAACAGCCAGGATATCGCTCCCACCACGTCCCTCCTCTGCATCCGGGTCAATTACGCCCCCTATGTGCTGGGCGCCGTGGAGGCGGTCTTTACCGGTCGGAAAATCGAAGACGTCGTTCCGGGCCGCCGTCATGGCATCCAGGATCTCTCCGCCGGCTTTGATCAGGGGTGGGTGGAGGTGCTTGCGCTGAGCCCCCATCTGGCGGCGGAGGGCACGCAGGACGCCGTCAAAGAGCTCATCCGGGCCATGAAAAAAGCCGGGCCCGATGCCCTGGCACGATATTTCAGCGGCCCCTGGCGGGCCGTCGCCCCCGGCTCCGGGGAAGACGCCCTGGATCTTTCCTCCGGCTTCCGGGAAAACGCCGAATCCTCCTATCCTTCCTTCCGCTATCTGATCGAATAATGAAACGGGCGGCCCCGCCGATGCTTGAGGGGCTGCCCGTTTTCGCTTCAGGAGGTCGCCCGCAGGAAGACCTCTTCCAGGCTGTCCTTCTCCGGAATCATCCGGCGGATGGGCGCGTCCATCGCCGAGAGCAGGTAAAACAGCTGATCCGCGGTCTGCCCCCGCTCGTCCGCCCGCCGCGCGGTGATCCGGTACTCCGCGACTCCCGGCGTTTCCTGCGCCAGGTTTTCGATTTTCAGCACCGTCTTCAGGCTTCGGATCGCGCTGGTCAGCTCCTTTTCCCGGCCCCGGACGCTGAGCCGCAGCCGCACCCTGTCCTCTTCCTCCTCCCGGGTCATGTCAAAGGAGCGGATCAGCCGCCCCTCGTGGAGAATCAGGGCCGTGGCGCAGAGCTGCTGAACCTCGCTGAGGATATGGCTGGAAAAGATCACCGTATGCGCCTTCCCAAGTTCCCGGATCAGCTCCCGGATTTCCACCACCTGCATCGGATCCAGCCCCACCGTGGGCTCGTCGAGAATCAGCGCGTCCGGGCTGCCGCAGAGGGCCTGGGCGATGCCGACCCGCTGGCGGAACCCCTTGCTCAGATGCCCGTTCAGCCGGTTCCGTACCTCTCCCAGGGCGCACAGGTCGATAATCTCGGCCACATGCTTTTTTTTGGCTTCCCCGGCCACCTCCCGCAGGTCGCACACGAAACCCAGATAATCCGTGACCGTCATTTCGTCATACAGGGGCGGCCTTTCCGGAAGGTAGCCGATCCGCCGCTTGCATTCCCTGCTTTCCGTCATCATGTCCATCCCGTCGACGGTTACGGTGCCCTCATCCGGCGGGAAATAACCGGTCATCAGGTTCAGCGCCGTGGTTTTGCCGGCGCCGTTGCGGCCAAGAAGACCCGTGATCCGCCCGGCCGGCGCCGTGAAACTGACATCTTTCAGCGCCACCGTCGCCCCGTATCTTTTGGTCACATGGTCCAGCGAAATCACCTGTTTTCCCTCCTTTTCCGGTCACGACTGCTTCAAAACGACGTTTTCCGCCCCGAAGGCGTCCCGCAGCCGGTTCAGGCACGCCTCTCCGGCGTCGGTCCATCCTTCCCGGGGGCACAGCAGCGTCAGCTTTTCCGAAGGCAGATGGAAATACACCGGCACCTCCCCGGCCGAAAGCGCCAGGAGGGTCTGGGCCCGGTCCATATCCTTTCTTTCCAGCCGCAGGAAAAGTTTCTGTTTCGCCTGGGCCGCGGCCTGGGCATCCGTCCGTGTGTCCTTCGGCGCCCGGGCGTTTCCGTCCCCGTTCGGCCGCCAGTCCCGGAGGAGGGTTATCTTCTCCGCCAGCAGCTTCGGGGCTTCCTCCTCCCGGACGCTCAGCTTCCCCTGAATCACAACGATCCCGTCCTCCTGCAGAAGTGGCTGATATTTTTCAAACGTCCGGGGGAAAACCAGGCATTCAATCTCCCCCGTCAAATCCTCGAGGGTGACAAAGGCCATGTAGTCCCCCTTCTTGGTGGCCTTCCCCTTGACCGCCGTGAGCACGCCGCCGATTTCCACCGCTCGCCCGTCCTGGCTCAGGCCGCCGTCCGGCTGCTCCGCCATTTCCGCCAGCTCCGAGGTATGAAAGTTCATTTTCTCCAGCGCCTCCCGCCAGTCGTCCAGCGGATGCCCGGTCATATAGACGCCGGTGGCCTCCTTTTCCATCTGCAGCTTCGCCTGGGTTGGGCAGTCCGCCAGCGGCGGAAAGCTGTTTCCCGCTCCGGCCAGCGGAGATTCCTCCTCCGCGCCAAAGAGGTCGAACAGGCTGACCTGTCCGGCCACGTTCTTTTTGCGGGACTGCTGGTTGGCCTCCAGGGCGCTGTCATAGACCATGAGCATCTGGGGTCGGTTGGCGCCCAGGCCGTCGAAGGCGCCGGCCTTGATCAGGCTTTCGACCACCCGCTTGTTGCATTCCGTCGTGTCGATCCGCCGGCAGAAGTCGAACAGATCCCGATAAGGGCCCCTTTCCTCCCGTTCCCGCACGATCGCCCGAACCGCGTTTTCTCCGACGGCCTTGACGGCCCCCAGGCCGAAAAGAATGGCTCCGTCCCCGTTTTCCCGATAATCCACCGTAAACTTCCATCGGCTGCGGTTTACGTCCGGCGGCAGTACGCGCATCCCCCGCCCCCGGCAGTACTGGATGTAGGCCGCGATCTTGCCGACGTTGCCGTAAACGCTGTTCAGGATGGCCGCCATAAAGGGCACCGGATAATACCGTTTCAGCCACGCCGTCTGCATGGCGACGACGCTGTAGGCCGCCGCGTGGGACTTGTTGAAGGCATAGCTGGCGAAGGAGATCATCTCGTCGTAGATCTCGTTGGCGATCTTTTCGGGCACGCCGTTGCGCACGCACCCGGGAACCTTGACCGTCCCGTCCTCCGCCACCAGCCCATGGACAAAGATTTCCCTTTCCTCGTCCATGATCTTGTGCTTCTTCTTGGCCATGGCCCGGCGCACCAGGTCGCTCCGGCCGTAGGAATATCCCGCCAGATCCCGGACGATCTGCATGACCTGCTCCTGATAGACCATGCATCCGTAGGTCACGTCCAGAATCGGCCGCAGCTTTTCCGTCTTGTAGCTGACGCTGCCGGGATTCTGCTTTCCCGCGATGTATCGGGGGATGGATTCCATCGGCCCCGGCCGGTACAGGGAAATGGCCGCGATAATATCCTCGAAGCAGGTGGGCTTCATGTTGGTCAGGAAGGAGGTCATGCCGTTTCCTTCGAGCTGGAACACCGCCTCCGTGTCCCCCCGGCAGATCATGTCGTAAACGGCCGGGTCGTCCATGGGGATGTCCTCCGGCCGGATATCCACGCCGGTTTCGCGCATCATGTCCAGCGTATCCCGGATGACCGTCAGGGTGCGCAGGCCCAGAAAGTCCATCTTCAAAAGTCCCAGCCGCTCGATGGTGCCCATGGGATACTGGGTGGTAATGACCTCGTCGTTCCGCTGCAGCGGCACGTATTCGACCACCGGCTTCCCGGTAATCAGCACCCCCGCCGCGTGGGTGGAGGCATGCCTCGGCATTCCCTCCAGCAGCATGGCCGTATCGATCAGCTGCCGCACCTTCGGCTGTTCCTCGACCATCTGGCGCAGCATCGGGGAGAGGCTCAGCGCCTTCTGCAGCGTCATCCCCAGGTCGAAGGGAATGGCCTTGGCGACGGCGTCGGTCTCCTGATAGCTCATGCCCAGCACCCGCCCCACGTCGCGTACGACGCCCTTGGCCGCCATGGTGCCGAAGGTGATGATCTGGGAAACGTGGTCGGCCCCGTATTTCCGGGCCACATAGTCGATGACCTCCTGCCGCCGCTCATAGCAGAAGTCCACGTCGATATC
>CAMOGC010000134.1 GCA_946613955.1 uncultured Clostridia bacterium | reverse complement strand
CCCGATCCAGGGCGAGACCCGGACGGGGACGTCACGCTCCAAAGGATGGAAACGCCCTGGCCGGGAACCGCCGGGCAAAGGCGCGGTGTTTTTATCCCTTCAGGAAGCTTTCAATCAGGGGGGAGGCCTGGGCAACGGGATCGGCAGACATATCCAGCCAGATGATCCTGGGATCCCTGCGGAACCAGGTCATCTGCCGCTTGGCGAAGCGTTTGATGGCCAGAGCCAGCTCCTCCCGCATCTGCTCATAGCCCATCTTCCCCGTCAGATACCAGGTCAGATATTTATACTCGAGCCCCAGCTTGATCAGCGCCTCCTCCGGGACGCCCCGGTCCAGCAGGCCGCGGACCTCCTCCACCATGCCCTCCTTCAGCCGCCGGTCCAGCCGCTCGTCGATGCGGCTTCGGAGCACCTCCCGGGGCCAGGTTACGCCGAATTTCAGCAGGCGGAAGCGGGAAGCCTTGGAGGGCAGACCCGAATCCCCGGCGCTCAGCTTCTCCAGCATGCGGATGAGCCGGTGCCGGTTATGGGAATCGACCTCGACATCCGGCTTTTTCTCCAGCAGCATGGCATAGAGGCGGGGCGTGTCGAAGCTTTCCAGCTCCGCCCGGTAGGCGGGATCGGGTTTATCCCCGGTCAGCACATAGCCGTCCGCCACCGCGTCGACATACAGGCCGGTTCCCCCCACAAGGAAGGGCACGCGGCCCCGGGCGAGGATGCCGTCCGCGGCCTCATAGGCCAGGGCCTGGAAATCGGCCATGGAGAAGAATTCCCCGGGATCCCGGACGTCGAGCAGATGATGCGGCACCCCGTCCATTTCCTCCGGGGTGATTTTCCCGGAGCCCAGATCCAGCCCCCGGAAGACCTGGCGGGAATCGGCGGAGATGATCTCCCCATTGTATTTTTTGGCCAGCGCCACCCCCAGCGCGCTTTTTCCGGAGGCGTTGGTTCCCTCTATGACAATCAGCTTTGGCAGCACGGCGGAGCATTCCTTTCTTCTTTCCGATCGATGCGATATACGCATCATACCATACCGACCGGGGGAATTCAAGAATCCGCTTTTCCGGTTGTCCGGCGGGGGCGGGTGTGTTAAAATAGGCGGGAATCGCGGGAAGGAGGCGGCGGCCATGATCAGGGAAGAGCGGATCCGGACGGTGGAGGACCTTTTGCCCATGCTGACGGAGCAGGAATACCGGCCGGATCTGAAGCGGAACCGGGGGACCTTTCTGTATCGCGGGATGCCCAACACCGATTACCGGATGATTACCTCCCTGCGGCAGAACTGCAAGCATCTGCAAAAGGAGCTGGAGCCGGCGATCCTGAACAATTTCGCCAAATACGCCGTCCAGGAGGATCCCTCCGTTGCCGCCAGCGTATGGCAGTGCATGATTACCGGGCAGCATAACGGCCTGCCCACGCGTCTGCTGGACTGGAGCCATTCCGCGCTGGTGGGGCTGCATTTCGCTGTCACGGAGGACAACCTGCAGGATATGGAGGAGCACGACTGCATGGTCTGGCGGATCGACATGCAGGAGCTCTGCGCCCTGCTGCCCGGGAAATACCGGGACGCGGTCAACCGGACCCAGAGCACCATCTTCAACGTCCGGATCCTGTCCGGCGTCGCCCCCTCCCTGGAGCAGTATGACCAGGACATGGGGGATCAGGCCATGGTCATCATCGAGCCTCCCAGCACCAACAGCCGCATCATCAACCAGTATTCCTTCTTTTCCGTCGTCCCGATTCCGATGACGGATATCGAAAGCTTTCTGGATACCCGGACGGAGCATACCGTTAAGTATATCATCGATCGGTCGCTGCGCTGGCGGGTGCGGGATATGCTGGACCAGCTGAACATGAGCGAGCGGATCTTCTTTCCCGGGCTGGACGGGCTGTCCAAATGGATCGCCCGGCACTATTACGTAAAATAGGAAGGCGTGGAATCGGAAAACAAATTCAATAAAGGAACCGGAATGACCAGAATGAAAAAAACGCTTTTCACGGCGGCCCTGCTTTTGCTGCTGTTCTCCCTCGCCTCCGCCGGCGCGGAGGTGGTCATCAGCGAGGTCATGGCCAGCAACGGGTATTTCGAATCCGGCCACGCCTGGGACTGGATCGAGCTTCATAACAACGGGAAAAAGGAAGTCGATCTTTCCGGGTGGCATCTGAGCGACAGCAAAAAGAACCCGATGAAGTGGGCCTTTCCCAAAGGCGCGAAGCTGAAGGCCGGAAAGTATCTGACGGTCTGGTGCACGGGGGAGAAGAACGCCTCCCCGGGCTCCGGCGCCGCCTTTTTCGCGGATTTCGCCATTTCCTCCGGCGGGGAAACCCTGATCCTCTCCGACGCGGCGGGCGAGGAGGTTCAAAGGATGGAGCTGCCGCCCCAGTTTGGCTGCGTCTCCTGGGGGCTGGGCGAAAAAGGGGAGGAATACGGCTATCTGGAAACCCCGACCCGGGGCAGGCGAAACGAGGGAGAGGCCTTTCCCGCCCGGGCGGAGACGCCGAGGCTGGAGACGCCCGGCGGATATTACGCGGAGGCGGTCACGGTACGGGCGTCGGCCTCGGAGGGCGCCGTCCTCCGCTATACGACCGACGGGGAGACGCCCACGGAAAAGAGCAAAGCCTTTCCGGAGGCGGGGCTGACGATGAAGAAAACCACCCCCCTGCGGATCCGGGCCTTCCGGGAAAACATGGTTTCCTCCGAAACCGTCAGCGCCACCTATCTGATCGGCGAGGAAGCACAGACGCCGGTGGTCTGCCTGATTTCCGACGACAAATACCTTTTCAGCTCCAAAACCGGCATCCTGACCAAGGGGACCGGTTCCATCCCCAATTATTCGAAAGGATGGGAGTATCCCGTCAACATCGAATACTATACCCTGGAGGGCGAAAACCCCATCAACCAGATGGGCACCTTTACCTGCTCCGGCCACAGCGCCCGGGTTAACGCCCAGAAGAGCATCGCCCTTTACGCCCGGAAGGCCTGGGGCTCCGACCGCTTCGCCTTCAATCCCTTTCCGACCCGGAACTACGATGGATACAAGAGCCTGCTGCTGCGGGCCGCCAATTCCGACACCTACGCCACCCGCCTGCGGGACGTGGTGGCCTCGTCCCTCGCGGAAGGGCAGGGGATCCTCTATCAGGATTACCAGGTCATCCAGGTCTACATCAACGGCCGGTACTGGGGGCATTACAACCTGCGGGAAAAGATCAACAAGTATTTCATCGCCCAGTATGAGGGCGTGACCGATCCGGAGGAGATCGACCGCATCGACATCCTGGCCCGGACGGGGACGGATCAGTTTCTGCAGAACGGGGACAACGCGGACTGGCTGGCCCTGTGCGATTTCTGCCGGAAGAAGGATCTGAACGATCCGGAAAACCTGAGGTACGTGGAGGAAAGGCTGGATATCGATTCCATGTTTACCCACGCGGCCTTCGAAATCATCCTGGGCAACGTGGATTTTACCAACGTCCGGGTCTACCGGGTGCCCGGGGGAAAATGGCGGCTTTTGCTCTTCGACGTTGAGGCCTGCTGGCGGGGGCTGGACAAAACCCCCATCGAGTATTACATCAAGCCCGTCAGCGGGAAGATACAGGGATTTCGCCACGAGCCCCTCAACGCCCTGCTGCGGGTTCCGGAATACCGGGACCGGTTCCTGTCCCGGGTGGCGGAGCTGATGGAAACCGTCTTCCGATGGGACAATGTTGAGGCCCATTTCGACGCGGTCATCGAAAAACTGGAACCCATCCTGCCCCGGCACATCGCCCGATGGAAGAACATGAAGATCGAAAACTGGCACAAGAACATCCGGGCCACGAAATACTATGCCCGGGTCCGGCCGAAAAAGATCCCGGAGCTGCTGAAGAAGGCCATGAAGCTGAGCGGCGCCGAGGTGGAGCAGTACTTCGGCCACGCGCTGAGGGTGCTGGAGGAATACAATACAATCCGGTAATCCCCCTGGGGAAGGAGAGAAGAAGTGAGCCTGAAATTCAAATGCCTGGTGCTGGATCATGACGACACCGTCGTCAATTCCTCCGCCACGGTCCACTATCCCTGCTTCGTGGAATATATGGAAAAGTATCATCCGGGAGTCTCCCTGACCCTGGAGGAGTATTTCCGGTATAATTTCGATCCCGGCGTCGTCCGGCTGTTTACCGAGATCTGCGGGATGACGACGGAGGAGATGACGGACGAGGAGAACTACTGGAAGGAATATGTCCGCCACCATGTGCCCAGGGCCTATCCCGGCATCCGGGAAATGATGGAGGAGCAGAAAAAAAGGGGCGGATTCATCACGGTCGTCAGCCATTCCTTCTCCGAATACATCCTCCGGGATTATCGGGAAAACGGCCTGCCGCGGCCGGATGCGGTCTTCGGATGGGAATATCCGGCGGAGCAGCGCAAGCCCAGCCCCTGGCCGCTGCGGCGGATCATGGAACAGTTTCACCTCTCGCCGGAGGAAATGCTGGTGGTCGACGATCTCAAGCCCGGCTTCGATATGGCCAAAGCCGCCGGCGTACCCTTCGCCGCCGCCGGATGGGCCAACGACATCCCGGAGATCGAAAGCTTCATGCGGCGCAACTGCGGGCGGTATTTCAAAACGGTGGCCGGCCTGAAAAGGGAGCTGTTTGGGGAATGAGACCCCCGCG
>CAMOGC010000133.1 GCA_946613955.1 uncultured Clostridia bacterium | reverse complement strand
CTGACCCCCCGGGAGGAAAAGGTGCTGCGTCTCCGTTTCGGCCTGGACGACGGGCATCAGCGGACCCTGGAAGAGGTCGGCAAGGAGTTTAACGTAACCCGGGAGCGCATCCGCCAGATCGAGGCCAAAGCCCTGCGGAAGCTGCGCCATCCCTCCAGGAGCAAGAAGCTGCGGGATTATCTGGATTAATCTTCCCGCTCCCCCGGGCCAAAGAAGAAGCAGAGGGGCGGCGCGGCTGAATGACGAGAACCCTGAAGCGCGGCGGAAGCCGCGCTTTTTTCGAAAGAAAAAGCAGGCCGTGGCGAGTGCAATGGCGGATGCGGGCATGAGCGCAAAACAAACGCGGGCGTGGAACGAAGCGCCTGAAGAAAACGCAAAGCGCTGAAGGGAATCGTTGGAAACAGCGGACGGCGTACGGACGCGGTATTTTGATTCAACACGAAAGGGCCGGGAAAAAGATGAGCTATGGAAATCTGGATGAGCGGCTGGGGCTGGCCTTTGATCTGTATGAAAGCTGCGGCCTGGCCGCGGATATCGGCACGGATCACGCCCATCTGCCGGCCGCCCTGCTGGAAAGCGGGAAATGCCGCCGGATGATCCTGACGGATCTGAGCGAAAATGCCCTCGCCCACGCGCGGGAGACGATCCTGGCCCGTGGGCTGGCGGATCGGGCGGAGCTGCGCCTGGGAAACGGGCTGGAGCCCCTCCGGGAAAAGTGCGCCATGATTTCCGTCCTCGGCATGGGCGGACGGACAATTCGGGACATCCTCCTCTCCGGCCGGGAACGGCTGCATGGCGCGGGGCTTCTGCTTTCCGCCCACACGGATCTGCCGGAGGTCCGCCGGGCGGTCATGGACATCGGATATCATCTGGTGTCCGAAACCCCCTGCCGGGCGGCGGGCCGGTTTTATCTCCTGCTGAAGGCCGCCCCGGGCGCGGAGACGCTTTCCGAGGAGGAGGTTCGGCTGGGCCGGCGCCTGCTGGAAAGCGATTCTCCCCTGCTGCCCGCCTATCTGGCCCGCCGAAGGGAAATCGTCGCCGAGCGGCTCCGGGGGCTGCGGGAAGCGGACGCCCCTGACGAAGCCCTGATCCGTCAGGCGGAATCCGACCTGCGGTACTATGAAGCCCATGGAACGTGACGGCGCATCCGCCGAAACGCGCGGCGGAGCGCCTCGTTCCCAATGAAACTCTGATTCATCCGGCCGAATCCGACCCGCGGGAAAAACCATGAAACAGAACGGAAAGGAAGATCTCCCATGACTGTGCAAACCGTTTACGATCTGATCAACGCCCTCGCCCCCTTCGATACCCAGGCGGATTTCGACAATTCCGGCCTGCTGGTGGGTTCCGCCGGCGAAAAGGTATCCGGGATTCTCTGCGCCCTGGACGTCTCCGAGCCGGTCATCCGGGAGGCGGTCTCCCTGGGCGCCAACCTGATCGTCACCCATCATCCGATCATGTTCGATGCCCGAAAGCGCGTGACCGACGCGGATTATGAAGGCCGGCTGCTTCTGTCCCTGATCCGGAACAGAATCTCTCTGATCGCCGCCCATACCAATCTGGATCAGGCGCCCGGCGGCATCAACGACGCGCTGGCCCGGGTCTGCGGCCTGCTGGACGTGAAGGGGGAAGGCTTTGTCCGCGCGGGGCGGCTCCCCTCCCCGATGAAGGCCGGGGAACTGAAGTCGTTCCTCTCCGCCGCGCTGCGAACCGATGTCCGCCTGATGGGCGACCCGGAAGCTCCCGTTTCCGTCCTGGGTATGTGCTCCGGCGCCGGGGGCGGCGAATGGGAGGACGCGGCCTCGCTGGGGGCGGATGCCTTCCTTTCCGGCGAAATCAGGCATCATCTGGCCCTGGCCATGGCGGACGCCGGGATTCCCGCTTTCGAATGCGGCCATTACGCCACCGAGGCCCCGGGGATTTTCGCCCTGGCCGATGCTTTACAAAGCGCCCTGAATCAGGTAAAATATAAGGTGGACGTTTTCAAAACGGCGACGGGGGCCTACGCTTTCCGGAGCCGGCCGGGGCAGACGGAATGACGTCCGCGCTTTCTGCCAGAAGGAGGTTCCCGAATCATGGATCATTTTGAAGCTCTCTGGGCGTATCAGGCCGAAGACATCAAGGCTGACGCCATTTCCCGCGAAATTAAGCGCTCCCCGACCCGGCAAAAGCTGGAAAAGGCCCGGGACACGGTCATGGAGTGCCAGCGGCAATACAAGGAGATTGAGGACGGCGTCGCCGCCATTTCCGACCGGACGGATGTCCTGAATCATGCCATCGAGCGGGCCATCGCGGAAAGGGATGCCCTGGAAGCCCGGATGAACGCCCTGGATGAACAGGATGCCGAAGCCTTCCGCTCCCTGATGGAGGACGCGGCCAAAAACCGGGACGAGCTCCGCCAGTTCGAAAACGAGCTGAAGCGGATGAACGCCGACGCCGCCGCCTACGATAAGCAGCTGAGAACCGTCCGGCTCGACGCGGTGAAGGCCAAGCAGTCCTTCGACCAGCTGAAGGTGGATTACGATAACGAGTCCGGCGCCCGCAAGGCCGAGCTGGAGCAGCAGCGGGCCAGGGTCAAATCCCTGGAAAGCACGGTGGATCCCGCGCTGCTGGCGGAATATATGGCCATCAAAAAGCATACGTCGCCGCCGGTGGCCCGCCTGCAATACGGCCAGTGCTCCGGCTGCAATACGTCCCTCCCCTCCGCGACGCTCAGCAAGATCCGGAACGGCAATCTGGTGGAGTGCGAAACCTGCGGCCGGATGATCATTCAGTAAACCCCATCTTTGATCAGGAAGTGATTGCTTTGAGCCGATGCGCCGGCGTTTTAAATCATATTACGAGCCTTCCCTCCCCGGGTCCCATTGGGGACCTGGGCCGGGAAGCTTATTCTTTTGTGGATTTTCTCGTGGAAAGCGGCGTGAGCATCTGGCAGGTGCTCCCCCTGTGCCCAACGGGCAGCGGCGACAGTCCCTATCAGTCTCCCTCCGCCTTCGCCGGCAATCCCCTGCTTATCTCTCCGGCGATGCTTCGGGAGGAGGGGCTCCTTTCCTACCGGGATGACGAGATTCCCCAACCCGCCCGGGCGGACGAGACGGACTACGCCGCCGCGGACGCCTGCAAGACCGCCCTTCTCCGCCGATCCTTCGAGCAGCACCGGAGGGCCCTGGAGGGCGAACTTTCCCGCTTCCGGAAGCGGGAGCGCTGGGTCGAGGATTACGCCCTGTTCATGGCCCTGCGTAAGCGCTTCGGCGGCGCCCGATGGACGGATTGGCCGGATCGGGATCTTCGCTTTCGCAGGTTATTCGCCATGCGCAGGGCCCGGGCGGAGCTGAAGGAGGAAATCCAGTTCCATATCTTCTGCCAGTATCTTTTCCGGAAGCAGTGGGCGGCGCTGAAGGCCTACGCCAATGAGCGCGGCGTCCGGATGATGGGCGATATGCCCATCTATGTTTCCGCGGATTCCGCCGACGCATGGGCCCATCCCCGGGTTTTTCAGCTGGATCGGAATCGCAGGCCCCGGAAGGTGGCCGGCGTTCCGCCCGACCTCTTTTCGGAGGACGGCCAGCTTTGGGGAAACCCCGTCTATAACTGGCGCTGGCTTCGGCTGACCCGCTATTCCTGGTGGGTCAGCCGGATGCGGGCCATGGAATCCCTCTTTGACGTGCTCCGGGTGGATCATTTCATCGGCTTTGCCAACTATTACTCGATTCCCGCCGGGGCGACCACCGCCAGGGAAGGCGAATGGATTCCCGCCCCCGGGGATAAGCTTTTCCATCGTCTGGAGCATACCGCTCCCAACCTGGAGATCGTCGCCGAGGATCTCGGGGTGGTGTCCGACCGGGTTCGGGAACTGCTGAAGGAGACCGGTTTCCCCGGCATGCGGGTAATGGCCTTCGGTTTCGACGGCGGGGACGACAATCCCCACCGCCTCGCCAATTTTGTCGACAACGCCGTCGCCTATACCGGGACCCATGACAACGATACGATCATGGGCCTGGTGGAGAAAGCCTCCCCGGAAACCCTGGCCGCCATGAAGGAAGCCCTGGGATTCGATGATCCCGCCGATGCGCCCCGGGCCTTTATCCGGGCGCTGATGCGCTCCCCCGCCGAAACCGCGATCGTTCCCCTCCAGGATCTTCTGGGGCTGGGAGGCGAAGCCCGGATGAATACCCCCGGAACCCCGGAGGGGAACTGGCGGTGGCGCTGTCTCCCCGGCGCGCTGACCCCCGATCTGGCCCAAAGGTTCCACGCCCTGCTGAAGGAAACCGGCCGGCTGGTCGAAAAGGAAGGATAAATTCAAAAGACGAAACAATGAATGGAGGAATACGCCCCATGACCGCAGCCAAACTGATTCAGACCGCCGAAACCAATCTGCTGACCCAGTCGCACAAATCCCTTCAGGACGCCAGCGCCGCCGAGCTGCATAACGCCCTGTCCGCGGCCGCCATGGAAGCTCTGGCGCCCCTGTGGCAGAAGAAGGAGGCCCAGCGGGCGGAAAAGCGCCAGGCCTATTACCTTTCCATGGAATATCTGGTAGGCCGGCTGGTCTATAACAACCTTTACTGCATGGGCCTGCTGGAGGAAACGAAGCAGCTCCTTTCCGAGCGCGGCGTGGATCTGGCGATCCTCGAGGATATCGAGGACGACGCCTTCGGCAACGGCGGG
>CAMOGC010000132.1 GCA_946613955.1 uncultured Clostridia bacterium | reverse complement strand
ATAGCGTGAAAAACTGGGAGTGAGCAAGTGACATCTTTCGAAATCGTGCGCAGCGGCCGGAAAACGCTGGCCGTTCAGATCCTGAAGGGGAAGATCATCGTCCGCGCGCCTTATCTGGCCACGGATGGGGAAATCCGCCGCTTCCTCGAATCGCACCGGGCCTGGATCGAAACCCATCTGGAAAGAAGCCGGCAGCGCATGGCGGAAAACGCCGGGGCGGAGAAGCTGACCATGGCGGAAATCCAGGCGCTGGCGGATCAGGCGCTGAAGGTGATCCCGGAGCGGGTTCGGTATTACGCCCCGAAGATCGGCGTGACTTACGGCCGGATTACCATCCGGAATCAGCGCACCCGGTGGGGCAGCTGCAGCGCCCAGGGAAATCTGAATTTCAACTGCCTGCTGATGCTGACGCCGCCGGAGGTGGTGGACAGCGTCGTTGTTCACGAGCTTTGCCACCGGAAGGAAATGAACCACTCCGAGCGGTTTTACCGGGAAGTATACCGGGTTTTCCCGGAATATGACAAATGGAACCGATGGCTGAAGGAGCACGGGGAAGCCCTGATGGCCCGGATGCGATGACAGACGCTCATAAAACGCTTGACTTGCAATGAAGGTTTTGGTATAAGAAGGGAATAACGCGCACTGTGTTTCGGAAATCGGCGTTTTTGAGCAGATAGCGTAGTTTTTAGCTGGAGGCGGGAAAGCATGAGGACGATGTATTCAGCGCTGTTCATAGTGCTGACGGCGTCGCTTGCCTTCTGCGCGGTCAAGAGCTTCAGAGCGCATAAAAGATTCAGCTCGACGGTGTCCCGGCTGCTGGTGTCCCTGATTCCCCCGATGCTCGGAAACGCGATCATCGTGGCGACGACCAACCGCCTGGCGGCCATCATCGGGTATTATGTCTATTTCCTGGGAATGAACAGCGTCATGTCCGCGGTGTTCAGCTTTGCCCTGACTTATTGCGGCATGGCGGAGCACGGGAGACAAAAGCGAAGAATTGTGGACGCGGTGCTGGCGGCCGACGCGGTCCAGATGATGCTGAACCCCTTCTTTCATCACGCCTTTCTGACCGAGACGACGACGCTGGAAAACGCGGCGTATTACCGGCTGCTCCCCCTGGCCGGGCAGACGGTCCACCGGGTCGTGGACTACGCGGTTTTCCTGATCGTCCTCGGTATTTTCATTTATCGCGTGATCCATTCCCCGAAGGTGGATGTGGAGCGATACGCGGTGATCCTGGCCGCGATGGTATTCACGGGCCTGTGGGAAACCTTCTATATCTTTTCCCGGACGCCCATCGACCGTTCCATGATCGGCTTTGGCGTTTTCGGGCTGCTGATCTTCTACTTCGCGCTGTATTATAAGCCTGTCCGCCTGCTGGACAAGATGCTGGTCGGCATCGCGTCGCAGCTGCCGGACGCCCTGTTTTTCTTTGATCTGACCGGAAGCTGCTTCTGGATCAACGAGCCGGGACGCAGGCTGCTTCGGATGGAGAAGGAGGACGATCCGGATCTGGCCATTTCCCTTCTGAAATCCAAATTCGGGGATATCGGCGAGAACAGGGAAGGCGACTGGGAAACGGAAAAAACCCTGCGGGAGGATCACGAGCTCCGGTATTACTCCATGGAGCGGCATGACGCGAGGGACGATCGGGGCCAGAAGGCCGCGACATTCCTCAGCGTCCGGGATATTACCCGGGAGATGACCGCCTACCAGACGGAAAGATACAACGCCAGCCATGACCGGCTGACCGGCCTTTACACCCGGGAGCATCTGTATCATCAGATGCGGGAAAAGATGAAAGCCCATCCCGGGGAGATCTATTACGCCCTGTATCTGGATGTAAAGGATTTCAAGATCATTAACGACATTTTCGGCACATCCTTCGGGGATCAAGTGCTTCAGCAGATCGCCGAAACGCTCCGCAGGATTATGCCGGAGGGCGCCGTGTACGGCCGGCTCACGGGGGATACCTTCGGCGCCTGCGTCCCCAGGAACGCCTTCCGGGCTGCCGACTTTTCCAGGGAGATGAGAAGCTTTACGGTGTCGGACGGGGCGAATGAGCAGCCCATCCTGATGCACCTGGGGGTTTACGAGATCACTGAGCCGGGGATTGAACCCTCCGTCATGTTTGACCGCGCCCATATGGCCCTGACGGCGATTCAGCACGATTACAACACCCGGATCAGCTATTATTCCGAAGAGATGCGGGACAGCACCCTGTGGAGCCAGGAGATATCCCTGGAGCTTCCCGCGGCGCTGGCGGAAGGACAGATCAGGGCCTATCTTCAGCCCATCGTCAACGGGGCTGGAAAGGCCGTTGGCGCGGAGGCGCTGATCCGGTGGATGCATCCGGAGCATGGCCTGCTGTTTCCGGCGCAGTTTATTCCCGTGTTTGAAAAGAACGGCATGATTGCCGATGTGGACCGGTATATGTGGGAGCAGGCCTGCGCCATCCTGGCCAGATGGAAGGCCGAGGGAAGAAAACAGTTCATTTCCGTGAATATCTCTCCGAGGGATTTTTACTTCATGGATCTTTCGGCGGAGCTGCAGGGTCTGGTTTCCCGCTATGATATCGATCCGAAATATCTCCGGCTGGAAATCACCGAAACGGTCATGATGACGGATATCGAAAAGCGCATCCGGATTCTGGAGGATCTGAAGGCGAGGGGCTTCCTGATCGAGATGGACGACTTCGGCAGCGGCTATTCCTCCCTGAATCTGCTCAACGAGATGCCCGTCGACGTGGTGAAGGTCGATATGCTTTTCGTCCGGAAGGCAAAGGACAATCTGCGGGCCAGAACCATCCTGAAGAACGTGATCCATATGACGGAAGAGATGGGAATCGATTCCCTGACGGAGGGGGTCGAGACCGAAGAGCAGGAGAAAATGCTGGGCGATATGGGATGCAAGCTGTTCCAGGGATTCTATTTCTCGAAGGCGGTTCCCGTCGAGGAATTCGAATCCATGTGGAAAGAGAAAGGATAAACAACGCGGACAGGGGAAGGCGGAGGCCTTCCTTTTTTTCAACCGTTCTGTCAATTGACAAGAGCGGAGGAGTCTGATAACATTACTCCTAATAACTGGAAGGGGGCTGATCGGTTTGCTGAAGGGGAAAATCAGGGAAGGATATACGTTTGACGATGTACTGCTGGTGCCCGCCAAGAGCGAGGTGCTGCCCCGGGATGTGGATCTTTCCACTCAACTGACCAAGAAAATCCGGCTGAATATCCCGATCCTGTCCGCGGCCATGGACACGGTGACCGACGGCCATATGGCCATCGCCATCGCCCGGGAAGGCGGGCTGGGCATTATTCACAAGAATATGACCATCGAGGAGCAGGCGTCCCAGGTCGATAAGGTGAAGCGCAGCGAGCACGGCGTCATCACCGATCCTTTCTTCCTCAGCCCGGATAACCTGATTCAGGACGCGGAGGATCTGATGAGCCGATACCGGATCAGCGGCGTTCCCATTACGCGCAACGGAAAGCTGGTCGGAATCCTGACGAACCGGGATCTGCGGTTCGAGACGGACTACAGCCGGAAGATCGGCGAGGTGATGACCAGCGAAAACCTGATTACCGCGCCGGAGGGGACCACCCTGGAGGAGGCGAAGAAGATCCTGGCGGCCAACCGGATCGAAAAGCTGCCCATCGTGGACCGGGAGGGCAACCTGCGGGGCCTGATTACCATCAAGGATATTGAAAAAACCCAGAAGTATCCCAACAGCGCCAAGGACGCGAACGGACGGCTGCTGTGCGGCGCGGCGGTGGGCGTGACGAAGGATGTTTTCGAACGGATCGACGCGCTGCTGGCCGCCAAGGTCGATGTGATCAACATCGATACGGCCCATGGGCACAGCGTCGGCGTGCTGAAACAGGTGGAGGCCATCCGGAACCGCTATCCGGATATTACGCTGTTTGCCGGGAACGTGGCGACGGCCGCCGCCACCCATGATCTGATCTCCGCCGGTGTGGACGCGGTGAAGGTCGGCATCGGGCCGGGCTCCATCTGCACGACCCGGGTCGTCGCCGGCATCGGCGTTCCCCAGATTACGGCCATCTCCGACTGCGCGGAGGAAGCGGATAAATACGGCATCCGCGTCATCGCGGACGGCGGCATCAAGTATTCCGGGGATATTACGAAGGCCCTGGCCGCCGGCGGAAGCGCCGTCATGCTCGGCTCCCTGCTGGCCGGGACGGAGGAATCTCCCGGCGCGGTCGAGATCTATCAGGGCCGCTCCTATAAGGTCTATCGCGGGATGGGCAGCCTGGGCGCCATGGCCGTAGGCTCGAAAGACCGGTATTTCCAGGAAGGCGCGAAGAAGCTCGTTCCGGAAGGCGTGGAAGGCCGGGTGCCCTATAAGGGGCCGGTGGCGGACACGGTTTTCCAGATGGTGGGCGGACTGCGGGCCGGCATGGGATACTGCGGGGCCAGGGATATCGAGGATTTGCGGAAGAACGCGGAATTCATCAGGATTTCCGGCGCGGGCCTGGTGGAAAGCCATCCCCACGACATCTCCATCACCAAGGAAGCCCCGAACTACAGCCGCAGCAACTGATCCGGCCTCCCGGGTGATCGAAGGGAAACGCCCTTCCGTGGCAAAAGAAAGCGAACCCTCCTCCAGCATCGGAGGAGGGTTTTTCCATATCCGCATCAGGGAGCGGGTTCCGGCGCCTGAATCATCTCTTTGCAGAGGATGCGAAGGAATTTCATCA
>CAMOGC010000131.1 GCA_946613955.1 uncultured Clostridia bacterium | reverse complement strand
ACCCGGGAACAGTGGGAAGAGATGAAGAAGACCGGCTGAGATCCGGCGCTTGGGAAGGAGGAGAAAATCATGGCCGCCCTGATGGATTACCTTGTTTGGCGGGGGGACATTCCCCTGGAGGTTTGCCCCTTTAGCGAAATCGACGCCCTGGCGATGGCGATGGTCTGCTATCTGAATTTCCAGAGCATGGACGATCCGAAGGGATGGACCCTGGCGGAGGCGAAGCGGCTGGAGCTGGTGCTGCCCTCGGACCACAGCGCCTTCCCCGCCCGAAAGGCCCTTTTCGAGGTCATGGCGGACGCGAAAAGGTTTGCCGACATCCGTCTGCATCATTTTATCGCCCGGACGGATCCGGAGAAAAAGCTTCAGTTTTCCGCCGTCTGCGCCGATTTGCCGGACGGAAGCATGTGCGTGTGCTTCCGGGGCACGGACGGGACGCTGGTGGGCTGGCGGGAGGATCTCGACATGTCGTACCAGAGCCCGGTGCCGGCGCAGGAGGCCGCGGAGGTCTATCTGTCCCGGGCGGCGGGGCTGGACGGCCGGCCCCTGCGGGTCGCGGGCCACAGCAAGGGCGGCAATCTGGCGGTTTACGCGGCGGCCCGGCTGGAATCCTCCCTGCAGGCGCGGGTAACGGATATCTATACCTTCGACGGCCCCGGCATGTCCCCGGAGGTGTTCGATTCCGAGGGATACCAGGCCATCGCGGGCCGCATCCGCTCCTTCCTGCCCCAGAGCAGCATCGTCGGGCTGATGATGAAATACGCCGAGCCCTATACGGTGGTGAAATCCTCCGCCTCCGGCCTGATCCAGCATGATCCCCTGACCTGGCAGATTTACGGCCCCCACTTTGAGACGCTGCCGGAGGTGGACGACAACGCGAAAACCATCCGGGATACGCTGCACGAATGGCTGCGGAAAACCACCCGGCAGGATCGGGGAAAGGTGGTCGATTCCGTTTTCGATGTCCTGAGCACGACGGGACAGGCTTCCATCAGCGACCTGATGGGGGACAAGCTGAAAAACATCCTGGCGGTGGTTTCCGGCTCCCGGGAACTGGATCCGGAATCCCGCAAGGCGGTGGGCAAGCTGACGGGACTGTTCTTCTCCCTGGGCATCGACAGCCTGGCGGATCGCTACGGGATTCGCAGGCCCTTCTTCTTGTCCGGGGAGGCGAAGCGGCCGCCGAAAAAGGAGGAGCTTCCGCAGGAAAAGGAGGCGGAGCCCCCGAAGCCGGAGGAACCCGCCGCGGATGCGGAACCCCTGAAGCCGGAGGAACCCGCCGCGGATGCGGAACCCCTGAAGCCGGAAGAGCCACCCCGGGATCTGCCGGCGGAGGCGGAAAAACCCGATATTGATGCGTGAGCATCCATCAGATCAACTTGGAAGGATCGCCGCTGTACGGATGAGCGGAAAAATAGTCGTTCAGATCGGCGCCTGTTTCTTTCCCTGCGCCACGGCGGCTGCGCGAACCGGTACCGCAGCCGGCGGATTGACAGGGGCGGGGGAAATATGATATAACCCTCCCGGTGGGCTTTCAACCGACCCGGAGAGATTGGCAGGATCCAGGACGAGGGATGGCTTCGAAATGGGATCCCTGCGCTTCGGGCAGGGATTTTTTCTGACCGCTTCGGACGGCGCGACTGACAAGGAGGACCTTATGGGCGAATCCTTTTCCCGGCCCCTGGTGGAAAAAGCAGGCGAATTGTTTTCTTTCCCCGGCTTTTGCGATGTGCATGTGCATTTTCGCGAGCCGGGTTTTTCTTATAAGGAAACCATGGTTTCCGGCAGCCGGGCGGCGCGCCGCGGGGGATATACGGATGTGTGCGCGATGCCGAACCTGAACCCCGTGCCGGACAGCCCGGAGCATCTGGCGGCGGAGGAGGAGCTGATCCGCCGGGCCGGGGGAATCGTCCGGATCCATCCCTACGGCGCCCTGACCGAGGGGGAAAAGGGCGGGAAGCCGGCGGATCTGGAAGGAATGGCGCCGCGGGTGGTGGCCTTTTCCGACGACGGCCGGGGCGTGCAGAGCGAAAGCATGATGCGCCAGCTGATGACGGAGGCGAAGCGCCTGGGCAAAATCATCGCCGCCCACTGCGAGGACGATTCCCTCGTGCGGGGCGGATACATCCACGACGGGGCCTACTGCGCCGCCCACGGGCACCGGGGCATCTGCTCCGAAAGCGAGTGGGGCCCGATCCGGCGGGATCTGCGCCTGGCGAAGGAGACGGGCTGCGCCTACCATGTTTGCCATATCAGCTGCCGGGAAAGCGCGGCCCTGATCCGCCAGGCGAAAAAGGAGGGCGTGAACGTGACCTGCGAAACCGCCCCCCATTATCTGCTGCTGGACGAGGGCGACCTGATGGAAGACGGGCGCTTCCGCATGAATCCGCCCCTGCGGGAAAAGGCGGACCGGGAGGCGCTGGTGGAGGCCCTGCTGGACGGGACGATCGACATGATCGCCACCGATCACGCGCCCCACAGCGCGGAGGAAAAGAGCCGGGGCCTGGCGGGCAGCGCCTTCGGGGTGGTGGGGCTGGAAACGGCCTTCCCGGCGCTGTATACGGGGCTGGTGCGGCCGGGGATCCTGCCATTGGAAACGCTGATCGAAAAGATGGCGGTGACGCCCCGGATCCGCTTCGGCCTGCCCTTCCATGAGGAGGAGCGGAGCCTCTGGGATCTGTCGGCGGAATACACGATCGACCCCGCCGAATTCCAGTCCATGGGAAAGGCGACGCCCTTCGCCGGCCGGCGGGTGTTCGGGCGCCTCATGAAGGAAGCGGAACCGGCGGAAGCATAGCGCGGAGCCGGGGCTGAGTGCCGGCGGGCGCGAGAGGCGGAGCCTGATCCGGGAGCGGCGCGGAGCCCTTTCCGGCAGGCGCGGGAGCCGGAGCCGGCGGAAGGCGCGGAGCTTTTCCGGCGGCGGGCGCCCGATAAAGTGTCGGGCCGGAAAGCCGGATCGACGGACGCATGGAAAACGAGGGGGCAACACAATGAAGCAAACCCTGTTGCGCGTGGAAAGCAACGCGCCCCTGGCGGAGGGGGTCTTCCGGATGACGCTGCGGGGGGATCTGTCCGCCTGCGAGCGGCCGGGGCAGTTCGTAAACCTGATGCTGCCGGGCCGGTTCCTGCGGCGGCCGATTTCCGTCTGCGACCGGGAGGGCGACCGGCTGACCCTGATCTATAAGGTGGTCGGGGCCGGAACGGAGGACATGAGCCGCCTGGCGCCCGGGGCGGAGCTGGACGCGCTGACGGGGCTGGGCAACGGATACGACCTTTCCCGCGCGGGCGGGAGGCCCCTGCTGGTCGGGGGCGGCGTGGGCGTTCCCCCGCTGTTCGGGCTGGCGAAGGCCCTGCGGGCGGCGGGAAAGCCGGTCACGGCGGTGCTGGGTTTCAACCGGGAGCCGGAGATCTTCTACGAGGCGGAATTCCGGGCCCTGGGATGCGAAACCCTGATCGCCACCGCCGACGGCAGCCGGGGGACGCGGGGCTTCGTGACCGACGCGATCCGGAGCCTGTCCGATTCCTTCAGCTACTTCTACGCCTGCGGGCCCTGGCCGATGCTGCGGGCGGTGGCGGAGGCGCTGGACATCCCCGGGGAATGCAGCCTCGAGGAGCGGATGGGCTGCGGCTTCGGCGCCTGCATGGGCTGCTCCGTCCGGACGAGGGACGGATATAAGCGAATCTGCCGGGAGGGCCCGGTGCTGCGGAAGGAGGAGATCGTATGGGAAGGCTGAGCGTGACCCTTTGCGGCATCCCGATGGACAACCCGGTGATCCCCGCCAGCGGTACCTTCGGATACGGCCATGAGTTCGCCGACATTTATGACATCAACATCCTGGGCACCTTTTCCTTCAAGGGAACCACCGCCCAGCCCCGCTTCGGCAATCCGACCCCCCGCATCGCGGAGAGCCCGGCGGGGATGATCAACGCCGTCGGCCTCCAGAACCCGGGGGTCGAGGGGGTCATCGCGGAGGAGCTGCCCCGGCTGAAAAAGGTGTTTCATAAGCCGGTCATGGCCAACGTCAGCGGCTTCAGCGTGGCGGAATACGCCGAAACCTGCGCCCGGCTGGACGGGGAACCCCAGGTGGGCTGGCTGGAGGTCAACATCAGCTGCCCCAACGTCCACGGCGGCGGCATGTCCTTCGGCACGGATCCCCGCGCGGCGGCGGAGGTGACGAGGGCGGTGAAGGCGGCGACGACCAAACCGGTCATCATGAAGCTGAGCCCCAATGTCACGGATATCGCGGCGATGGCGAAGGCCTGCGAGGGGGCGGGGGCGGACGGCATCTCCCTGATCAACACGCTGCAGGGCATGCGGATCAGCCTGAAAACCCGGCGGCCGATCCTGGCCAACACCATGGGGGGCGTCAGCGGCCCGGCGGTTTTCCCGGTGGCCCTGCGGATGGTCTGGCAGGTGTGCCGGGCGGTTCGGATCCCGGTGGTCGGCATGGGCGGGGTTTCCTCGGCGGAGGACGTGCTGGAGATGATGATGGCGGGCGCGACGGCGGTGGAGGTTGGCGCGGCCAACCTGCGGGATCCCCGGGCCTGCGAGAAGATCATCCGGGATCTGCCGGCGGCGATGGACCGATACGGCATCGCGACCCTGGCGGAGCTGAAAAGGGATTAAGGACGCGCCCGCTGGATGGATCCGCGGAGAAAAAATGAACGCCGCGCCCGCGGAAGGCGGAGCGGAAAAAGGCATACTGGCCCGCCGGAAGGCGGAGCGGAAAAGGCATACCGGCCCGCCGGAAGGCGGAGCGGGAAAAGGCATACCGGCCCGCCGGAAGGCGGAGCGGAAGAAATGATAAGGAGGCACCTATGGGAAAAGACGTC
>CAMOGC010000130.1 GCA_946613955.1 uncultured Clostridia bacterium | reverse complement strand
CGGGCGTCGGCGCGTTGTTCTGGGTTTCCACCGTTGGTGCGTTGTTCTGGGGTTCCGCTGTCGGCATCGGCGTTTCCGTCTCCGGAGCCTTTTCCTGCTCCCGAGCCGCGCCGCACTGGATGCAGAACGCCGCACCCTTCTCGTTCAGCGTCTGGCACACGGCGCAGCGCCAGCTGTCCTTCATTGTTCCGCAGGCCGCGCAAAATCCGCTGGCCCCGTCGTTTTCCTCCCCGCAGGTCAGGCAGACCCACGGCTTTCCCCCCTGCGGTTTGGCCGCGCCGCACCAGCTGCAGACCCGGTCGCTGCCCACGTTCAGCGTCCCGCATTCTGCGCAGGACCAGACGCCCTCCTCCGGACGGCGGAGACCGCAGTTCTCGCAGAAGACGCTCTCCCCGTTCTCCGCCCCGCATTCCGGACAGACCCATCCCTCCGCCAGAGCAAAGGGCCAAAGGATAAGAAGCGCCATGGCGACTACGATTGGCAGCAGAATCCTCTTCCTCATATCCTGTCACTCCCTCACCTGGCTCGAAATCGCCTTTTCGATCCGATGCCGTCCGTTTTCAAAAGCCATCGTCGCCTTTCGTTTCGGAAAGCGTATCCCTGTGATTTTTTCAATATTATACCAAACCGGTTTTTTTCAGTCAATTGTCTCCCCGGTTCTTTCCTGTTTTTTCAGCCTCCGCTGGCTTCCCTGACGAGGGCCGCGCCTCCGCCGGGACCGACAAATCCGGTCACCGCAGGGTTTCGCGCGCTCTTGCTTTATCGGCAAAATCCTGTATAATAGGAAACGGCGCGCATCGTGCCATAACAGGGTGACTTCATTTTTTATCAGACAGGAGGAATCCGTATATGTCCGTGATCGACCGCATTAAGGCCCAAGCCAAAACCAGCGTGAAACACATTGTCCTGGCCGAGGGCAGCGAGCCCCGTACCGTCCAGGCCGCCGCCAGGATTGTGGCGGAAGGACTCGCGAAGATTACCCTGGTGGGTGATCCGGCGGAAATTGGCAAGGTGGCCGCCGAAACCGGAACCGATCTGAGCGCCGTCGCCATCGTGAATCCCGCGACCTGTGAAAAAAGCGAAGCCTACGCCGCCAAGCTCTGCGAGCTGCGCCAGAAAAAGGGCATGACCATCGAGCAGGCCCGGGATCTGGTCTATCATAACACGCTGTATTTCGCGACGATGATGCTGAAGATGGACGATGCCGACGGCATGGTCGCCGGCGCCATCAACTCCACCGGCAACGTCCTGCGTCCCGCCCTGCAGATCATTAAGATGGCCCCCGGCATCTCCACCGCCTCCAGCTGCTTTATCATGGAGCTGCCCACCAAGGAATACGGCGACGACGGCGTGATGCTCTTCGGCGACTGCGCCGTGAACATCGAGCCCAACGCGGACGAGCTGGCCGCCATCGCTCTGGCGACGGCGAACACCTGCCGCTCCCTCCTGCAGGCCGAGCCCCGCGTCGCCATGCTTTCCTTCTCGACCAAGGGCAGCGCCAAGCACGACGTGGTGACCCGGGTGCAGGAAGCGACCGCCAAGGCCAGGGAGCTGGCGCCCGATCTCATGCTCGACGGCGAGCTGCAGGCCGACGCGGCCCTGGTGCCCGAGGTGGCGAATCTGAAGGCCCCCGGCTCCCCCGTGGCCGGCAAGAACCCGAACGTCCTGATCTTCCCGAACCTGGGCGCCGGCAACATCGGATACAAGCTGGTGCAGCGTCTGGCGGGCGCCAAGGCCATCGGGCCGATCATCCAGGGTCTGGCCAAGCCAGTCAACGACCTGTCCCGCGGCTGCAACGTGGAAGAAATCGTCAACACCGTGGCGGCCGTGGCCGTCATCGCCCAGGGCTGATGCTTTTCGGGACGCGGGTCGGAGCGCGAAGCGGTTCCGTCGCCCGCGGAAGGCAGCTTTTCCTGAAAGCGCGCGCCGGGAGGCACGGATGACAAAATCCGGCCTCCCGGCCTTTTTGCAAGGGTTTTCCGAAATAAAAGGAGGGGCCGTTTTTACGCGGCCCCTTTTTTTTCGGGTTATCCGGGGGGTGTTATTTGTCCAGATTGCTGGTGCAGTGCGGGCAGCGGCTGGCCTTGATGTCAATCTCGCTGAGGCAGTAGGGGCACTTCTTGGTGGTGGGAGCGGCGGCCTTGGCGGGCTTCTTGGTCAGGCCCTTGGCCTTGTTCATGGCCTTGATGATCAGGAAGAGCACAAACGCCGTCAGGATAAATTCCACCAGCACCGCCAGGAAGGAAACCAGGGCGCCGACAAAGCCGGTTCCGCCGCCTTCCACCTTGGGCAGCGCGTCCAGGATGGGCGTCAGGAAGATATCGATCACGGCGGTCACGACCTTGCCGAAGGCCGCGCCGATGACCACGCCGACGGCCATGTCAACCACGTTGCCGCGCATCGCGAAATCCTTGAATTCCTTCAGAAACTTTTTCATTTTTCCTCTCCTCCTTTATTCTATGCCGCCTTTTGGGCGCCATAATGACAACCCTCCGCCCGCGGGGGCGTGGGGATCGTTTCCCATTACGCCTGGCTTTCCATTCTCTCCGCCCTCGCCGCGCGGGGGCAGCCTCCTCTGGGTTACTATTCCCTCAGGCGGCCGCTTCTCCCGCGAAGCGTGGGAATCGGATGCCGGTTAACGCCTTTTCTTCACGCCCAGCAGCTCGGAGATGGCGTTGGTAATGCCGCGGGTCACCGTGGAGGTTACCTGGCGGGTCGCCGTGTTGATGGCCGTGTTCTTGATCCGGCCGGCCAGGGAATCGTTCCGGCGGGCGCGCTCGGCGGCTTCCTCCCGCATGGAGTCGTACCGGGCGCGGCGTTCGGCGGCTTCCTGTTCCTTGAGATACCTGGCATCCTCCTTCGCCTGGCGCTCGGCTTCCTTCCGGGCCTGCTCGGCGGCCCTTTGCTGCTCCGCCAGGGCGATCGGATCCACGGGCGCCTGGGGCGCGACGGGAGCGGGCGCCTGCACGGGGGTCTGGAAGGGCATCCAGTTCCCGGTCGCGGGATCCTGCTGCATGATCATCATCTGCTGGACATACTGGCCGGTCGTCGGATCCAGCATCAGAACGGGCATCTGCTGCAGGATGGGCTGCCCCTGAACCTGAATGGTCGGCACGGGCTGCGCCGCGGGCGCGATTTCGGGCGCCGCGGGCTGCACCTGGATGGTCGGAACCGCCTGGGGCTGAACCGGAGCGGGCTCCACGGGGGTCATGGTGGGGATTTCCTTTTCCACATACTGTCCGGTAGCGGGATCGAATACCTTGAATGTCTGGCTCATGTCTTCTGTCGCGGCGCTGACCTGCGCCTGCTCAAGGGTCGAGGGGGACGCGGAAGACGCGAAGGCGTTTCCGCCGGTTACGTTTTGCCGGGCGCGATACGCCCTGCGGGTTTCCTCCGGAACCGCGCCCAGGTGGCTCTGGGGAGGAAGAATCGTGGCCCGTTCCACAACGCCCGGAGCGCCGTCCTGATCCAGGAAGGAGACCAGCGCCTCCCCGGTTTTCAGATTGGTAATGGCTTCCTCTGTATCAAAGGACGGATTCGTCCGGAACGTCTGGGCCGCCACCCGGACCGCCTTCTGATCCAGGGGGGTGTAGGCGCGAAGGGCGTGCTGAATCCGGTTTCCCAGCTGCCCCAGAACGGACATGGGGATATCGGCAGGGCTCTGGGTAATGAAATAGACGCCCACGCCCTTGGAACGGATCAGCCGGACCACCTGCTCAATTTTGCCCATCAGGGCGCCGGAGCAGTCGTCAAAGAGCAGATGCGCCTCGTCGAAGAAGAAGACGATCCGCGGCTTGTCGGCATCGCCCCGCTCGGGCAGCAGGTCGTACAGCCCCGTCAGCATCCACATCAGGAAGGTCGAATACATAAGCGGATGGTTGAACAGCTTGTCCGCCGCCAGGATGTTGATCACCCCGCGGCCGTTTTCATCGGTTTTCAGCCATTCCGCCAGATCCAGCCGGGGAGCGGAGAAAAACCGGCTGCCTCCCTGATCCTCCAGCAGGCCCACGCCCCGCTGGATGGCGCCGACGGAGGAGACGGACACGTTTCCATACTCCAGGGTAAAATCCCGGGCACGCTCCCCCATATAGGCCAGCACCCGCTTCAGATCGGCGAGGGTTTCCAGCGGGATCCCCCGGGCATCGTTGCAGTACCGGAAGAGGATGTTCATCACGCCGGTCTGCGTTTCGTTCAGCCCCAGCATCCGGCTCATCAGCATGGGGCCCATGCTCCGCACCGTCGCCCGGATCGGCTCGCCCTCCTCCTCATAGACGTCCCAGAACCGGGTGGGAAAGGCGTGGAAATCGAAATTCTCCCGGGGCACGCCGCATTTTTCCAGCCGGCGCCCGATGGCCTCGCTGGCCTCGCCGGGCACGATCATGCCGCTCAGGTCGCTTTTGATATCGCTGAGAAAGACGGGCACGCCCATCTCGGAGAAGCCCTCCGCCAGCACCTTCAGGGAGACCGTTTTGCCCGTCCCGGTCGCGCCGGCGATGAGCCCGTGCCGGTTCGCCATGGAGGGCAGAAGGCAGACCGGGCCGTTTTCCCCGGATCCTACCCAGATTTTGCCATCATACAGCATGCGACGCGCCTCCGTCTTTTCATTGTCCGTACATTTTGATTTATTTTACACGCTCCCGATTTATCCGTCAAGGTTTCGCGGGCTTTTCGGCATAATTTTCAAAAACCCTTGACAGTCCATGAAAAACCGGATAAAATAGCGCTGTTCGCAAGTCTTCAAGGGCTTGTGGTGCGGCTACGCGCAGGTGTAGCTCAATGGCAGAGCTCCAGCTTCCCAAGCTGGTCACGTGGGTTCGATTCCCATCACCTGCTCCAATTCCGCATCAACGGCTCGGAAGCAAATCCTTCGCTTTTGAGCGAGACATTTAAAGGAGGGAGAATCCCAATGGCCAAGGAAAAATTCCAGCGGACCAAACCCCATGTCAACATCGGCACCATCGGCCACGTTGACCATGGCAAGACCA
>CAMOGC010000129.1 GCA_946613955.1 uncultured Clostridia bacterium | reverse complement strand
AAATATATGTGAAAGATGCGCCGCAACGGCCCCGGAAGCATCCCGGGACCCGCGGCCCCTGGTAAGGGGCGTCCATCTAATGAAGCAAATATACCATCAGGGGAGGCAAAAGTCAAGCATTTTCACGTGTTTATGCGCCGTTTCCCATATTCTCCGCACCCCAGGCTGGCAGCGGCGGAAACGTTCCCGCCGTAAGGTCTCTTATTCGATTCGTCTCGCCTGTCTTTTGCGTTTTTGAACAAGTTTTGTTGCCATTTTACGTCTTTGTCGTTAAGTATGACGTAATATGATTCGATAATTTGAGACATCAAACCATAGTCTTTTCTTTTCATCATCCTTTTGCGAGCAAAGCGGAATTGTTATTCTTTTGAGAATCCAATGTTTTCATCATTCGTTCGTTGTTCTGGTCTTCCGGAAATATTTATAATTTTGAAATATTTTTCATAAAAAGTTTTAACCAGACTTTGGTTCTTATCTTTGTAAACCCGTCTTTTCCCCTCGTTTCCGCGTCTGTTTGTTACTTTTTTGTCATGAATGACGGTCAAATCCATCGTTGAAATGAAGAGCCCTAAGGTGCTTTCCCTTCCGGATTCGTTCCAGGAGGAAGCAGGATTTTTTTGCTTTTTGTGGTATATAACCCAACGAGCAGTCCCGGTTCTTTCCGAGTGAAAGTGCTCACAACCGTCGTCCTTATCGGAGATGCCCTCCATTGTTGGCATGAGGCAAAAACCCAGGCTCCCTGCCATCGAACCTGAAGGAATTGGATGGGCTAACGCAATCGGCCGGTCTGCGGGCTAAAGGAATTAGAAAGTCTGAAACCATGAGAGGGGGAACGCCTGTGAGCATAACAATTCGCCAGCGAACGGAGCAAAATGAGTTTCTTCTGCTCTCCCCCTTTGCGGCCCGCGCCAGCGAAACCCGCGGCCGGGAGCGTCCCATTCCGCCCTGTGAAATCCGTACGGACTACCAGCGGGACCGGGATCGGGTCATTCACTGCAAAGCTTTTCGCCGGCTGAAGTTCAAAACCCAGGTTTTTCTCTCCCCCGAGGGGGATCATTACCGGACCCGTCTGACCCATACGCTGGAGGTTTCCCAGGTGGCCCGTACCCTGGCCCGGGCGCTGCGCCTGAATGAAGATCTGACGGAGGCCATCGCCCTGGGGCACGACCTGGGCCACACGCCCTTCGGCCATATTGGGGAGCGGACGCTGGACGACCTTCTCTCCGGCGGCTTCCGGCATAACGAGCAGAGCCGCCGGGTGGTGGAGGTGCTCGAAAACGGCGGCGACGGGCTGAACCTGACCTGGGAGGTTCGGGACGGAATCGAGCATCATTCCGGCGCCGGCTTCCCCGCGACCCTGGAGGGGGAATGCGTCCGAAGGGCGGATCGCATCGCGTATCTGAATCACGACCTGGACGACGCCCTGCGGGCGGGCGTGCTGAAGGATTTCGAGCTCCCGGCGGACTGCCTGCGGGTGCTGGGCGATACCCACGGCCAGCGGATCGACACCATGATCCGGGACATCGTCGCTGAAAGCGAAAACAAGCCCCATCTGGCCATGTCGCCCCGGGTCGAATCCGCCATGAACGGCCTTCGGGAATTCATGTTTGAGCGGGTTTATCGGGACGGCTGGCGGGATCCGGAGGAAAAGCGGTGCGATTACATTCTTCGCGCCCTCTTCGGCTACTTCTGCGAGCATCCCGGTGAAATGCCGGAGGAGTATATCATGATTACCTACCGGGATGGGCTGGAGCGCGGTGTCGCGGATTTCCTTTCCGGGATGACGGACCGTTACGCGACCCGGAAATTCCAGGAGCTCTTCGTTCCTTCCTCCTTCCGGATCTTCTGATCCCGGCTCCTTTCGGCGTATGGTCTTTTTCCGATGATCTCCATTCGATGGTCTCTTTTCGACGCGCTCCTTCCAAAGATCTTTTTTGCTGAGGATCTTCCTCCTTTGAGTTTCTATGCGGGTGAATTTCTTTCGTTTGATTGTTTCCCGTTGAGCTTCTTCCGTTGATCTTTTTTCTTTTGACTGTTTTTCCGCTGAAAGCGAGGTGAATCAGATGGCTTCCCATTATCCCCCCGGATGGCTGGATGAGCTTCGGTCGCGAAGCGATTTGGTTCAGACGGTTTCCGGCTATGTCAGCCTGAAAAAGAACGGAAAGAAATACTGGGGCCTGTGTCCCTTCCACGGGGAGAAGACCGCCTCCTTTTCCGTGGACGGGGAGCAGCAGCTTTACTATTGCTTCGGATGCAAGGCGGGCGGCAACGTCTTCACCTTTATCATGGAAATGGAGCACCTGACCTTTCAGGAAGCGGTGGAAATGCTGGCGGAGCGGGCGCGGATGCCCCTCCCCCAGATGATTCATGACGAGGATTATCAGCGGCGGCGGACCCAGCGGGAACGCCTTCTGGCGGCCAACAAGGAAGCCGCCCGCTTTTATCATCAGACGCTCTTTACCCCCGCCGGCGCGGAATCCCTGGCCTATCTTCGAAAGCGGGGGCTCAGCGACGGGGTGATCCGTAAATTCGGCCTGGGCGCCGCGCCGGCGGAATGGGATAAGCTGACAAAGGAGCTGCTCGAAAAAGGCTTCAGCCCGGAGGAGCTTTCCCTGGCGGGGCTGACGGTCATCAAGCCCGAGGAGCCCGCCACGGAGAATACCCCGGCCAAGCCCCGGCGCATGTTCGACATGTTCCGGAACCGGGCCATCTTTCCCATCATCGATGCCTACGGCAATGTGCTGGGCTTCGGGGGCCGCATTCTCGGCAAGGGAGAGCCGAAGTATCTGAATACCTCGGATACGCCGGTCTTCAACAAGCGCAAGGGCGTCTTCGCGGCCAACCTGCTGCGGAAGGAGCGCCATCTGGATCGCGTCATCCTGACGGAAGGGTATATGGACGTCATCAGCCTGACCCAGTTTGGCGTCAAGGGCGTCTGCGCGACGCTGGGAACCGCCCTGACCAATGAACAGGCCCGGCTGATGAAGCGATACGCGCCGGAGGTCTGGCTCAGCTATGACGGGGATTCCGCCGGGCAGCACGCGATCCTCCGGGGGCTGGATATCCTGAAGGAGGAAGGCGTTCCCGCCCGGGTGCTGGATTTTCCGGACGGGCTGGATCCGGATGAGTTTATCCGGCGGGACGGCGCGGAGGGCTTCGCGAAGCTGAAATCCGTTACGCCGGAAACCTACCGCATCCGCCGCCTGATGGACACCCTGGATCTTTCCTCCCAGGAGGGAAAGGTCAGCTTTGCCCGCCAGGCCATTGCCATTATCGCCCCGCTGGATCCGGTGGAGCGGGAGGGCTACCTGAAATCCCTGTCCCTTCGGACGGGCTTTTCCGATCAGGTGCTTCGCCAGCAGCTGGCCCAGGAGGTCAGGAACCAGGGGCTGGCGGAGAAAAGCGCCTCCCCCGCTCCGCGCGCCGCGAGCCGGGCGCCCGCCGATCCCCTGTCCGCCGTCAGCGTGACCCTGGCGGAGCCCGACGGCGCCGCCCCCTCGAAAGGTAAATCTTCTGTTCCGGACGAGGCAGTCCGGGCCCGAACCGTCGCCCAGGAGCAGCTGCTTTCCCTGGCGGCGACGGGACTCCTGCCCGAAGATCTTGTGGAAGAAGAGGATTTTGAGGGGTCGGAGTTGAAATATATCTTTCAGGATCTGAAGAAGGGGGCGACGCCCGCTTCTCTGATCGACCGCGCGCCCGACGCGGAATCCCGTTCCCGGCTGACGCGGCTGCTCATGGCCCCCGTCGCCGAGGGGACGGACAGCATGATCTCCATGGCCCAGGACTGCCTGGCCAGCATCCGCTCCGGAAGGCTGCAGGAAAAAATAAAGGAAATTGAGACCCGGGCGCAGAATTGTACGGATGTGGCTGAGCGAATGGGTTACATGATGGAGCTGACGAATCTGTACCAGAAGCTGGACAAGGAAAAGCAGGCATGAACTATCAGGACCTGACCCGATGAGGAAAGGGAGAGATTTTTCTTGACACAGGAAAAGCCGGAAAACAACAAGAGTAAGCTGGACGAGCTCTACGAATACGGGAAGAGCAAAGGCGTTCTGACATCCAAGGAGATTATGGACCGCCTGACCGAGCAGGAAATGGAGCCGGATCAGCTGGATAAGATCCTGGAAACGCTGGATGCCTACGGGATTTCCGTCGTCAATGACGAGGCGGATCTCCCGGATCCGGAGGAGGCCGCCGCCGACAGCGCCGCCGCGGCCGCCGCCGCGGGATCGGAGGATCAGAAGGAAGTCAGTATCGAGGAACAGCTGGATCTTTCCGTGCCGGAAGGGATCGCCATTGATGACCCGGTCCGCATGTATCTGAAGGAGATCGGCAAGGTTCCCCTGCTGACGGCGGATGAGGAAATCGAGCTGGCCAAGCGTCTGGAAAACGGCGATGAGGACGCGAAGCAGAAGCTGGCCGAGGCGAATCTGCGGCTGGTGGTTTCCATCGCGAAGCGGTATGTGGGCCGGGGGATGCTCTTCCTGGATCTGATTCAGGAAGGCAATCTGGGGCTGATCAAGGCCGTCGAGAAGTTCGACTATCGGAAGGGCTTCAAATTCTCGACCTATGCCACCTGGTGGATCCGCCAGGCCATTACCCGCGCCATCGCGGATCAGGCCAGAACCATCCGTATCCCGGTGCATATGGTCGAAACCATCAATAAGCTGATCCGGGTTTCCCGCCAGCTGCTGCAGGAATACGGCCGGGAGCCCACGCCCGAGGAAATCGCCAAGGAGATGAACATTTCCGAGGCGAAGGTGCGGGAGATCATCAAGATTGCGCAGGAGCCCGTCTCCCTGGAAACCCCCATCGGCGAGGAGGAGGACAGCCATCTGGGCGATTTCATTCCCGATGAGGACGCGCCCGCTCCCGCCGAGGCCGCCTCCTTCGCCCTGATGAAGGAGCAGCTGATGGAGGTGCTGGACACGCTGACCCCCCGGGAGGAAAAGGTGCTGCGTCTCCGTTTCGGCCTGGACGACGGGC
>CAMOGC010000128.1 GCA_946613955.1 uncultured Clostridia bacterium | reverse complement strand
CTCCTTCCGGTTCCGGTTAAAGTTGATCAGGCATCCGGCCTCCACGATCTGCCGTTCGTTTTCCGTCATGTCCTTGATATACAGCGTGATGGGCACGGCTTTCCCTTCCCGGATCACATAGGCGGGAATGTCCTCCAGCCGGTTTTCCCGCAGGAGGGTCCGGATACCGGGTACATAGATATAGTCCCCAACGTCGAAAATGTCCGGCGAACCCTTCAGATGGAAGGGCAGCATGCCCCAGTTCATCACATTGGAGCGATAGCGCTTGGTGGCGTAATCCTGGGTAATGTTGGCCAGGGCCCCGATGACCCGCTGGCAGGAGGCGGCCTGTTCCCGGGCGGAGCCATCGCCGGGGCGGTTGGCGTAAATCGTGGAGCCGATCTCGATCTCCTCCGGCCGCGCCGCTTCGGATCCCGGAATGCTCTGAATGACCCGGAAGACTTCCTTCAGCCCGGGCTCCAGCGCAATGACGTCCTCGCCCCGCTCCCGCGCGGCCTCCAGCGCGTCCACGGCCTTGGTCCGGCCTACGTAATCGGGATCCCGGCGGCAAAGGGTAAATTCCGCCAGCCCCAGCGGGTTGGAGCGGTAAGAGGAGGTTTCTCCCGAGGGGATGAGCTCGTCGGTCGTCGTGACCTCGTCGAGAATCTTGGAGCACACCTTCAGCAGGATGTTCTCCTGCAGCGCCGGGCGCTCGGGCCAGTCCTTGATATTCGGGCCGTAGAAAAGCTCCGCCTCCGGTTCCGCCTTTCCGAAGCCCTGGTAAACCCTGTGGTCATAGGGGCTGGCGTCGAAATGATACGCCGGAACGTTGCCGAAGGCCTCCGCGAACCGCTCCGCGCTGGTCAGAATCCCACCGTTGGCGGCAGTGGCGGCGATGCTGCGGGCGTCCATGAGGGCCACGGCGGACATCTGCCCCTGCCCGGGCTTGGAGCCCTCCCGGTTGGGGAAATTCCGGGTGGTATGGCGAATGGAGAAGCCGTTGTGGTTCGGGGTGTCCCCGGCGCCGAAGCAGGGGCCGCAGAACGCCGTCTTGATCACCGCGCCCGCGGCCATCAGATCCGCCAGCGTCCCCTTCCGGCTCAGATCCAGGAAAACGGGCATGGAGGAGGGGTAGACCGACAGGGTAAATTCCCCGGCTCCCACGCTCCGGCCCCGCAGCAGATTCGCCGCTTCGACCACGTTGGTATAATTGCCTCCGGCGCAGCCGGCGATGATGCCCTGCTGCACCCGGAGCTTCCCGTCCTGTACCTTGTCCATCATCGTGAAGGGCGCCCGCCCCTGGGAAATCTCGGCGGCCTTTTTCTCGGTTTCCGCCAGAATGTCCGTCAGATTGGCGTTCAGCTCGTCGATCGTAAACGCGTTGGAAGGATGGAAGGGCATGGCGATCATGGGCTTGACCGCCGACAGATCGATGGCGACGCATCCGTCGTAATAGGCCACCGGAGCCGGGTTCAGAGGCCGGTAATCCTCCTCCCGCCCGTGCTCGGCCAGATAGGCGCGGGTATCCTCATCCGTGCGCCAGATGGAGGAGAGGCAGGTGGTCTCGGTGGTCATCACGTCCACGCCGTTGCGGAAATCCGTGGTCATGCTGCTGACACCGGGGCCGACGAATTCCATGACCTTGTTCTTGACGTATCCGTTCCGGTAGACCGCCCCGCAGATGGCCAGCGCGATATCGTGCGGCCCGACCCAGGGCTGCGGCCGCCCGGTCAGATAGACGCAGACGACGCCCGGATAGGCGCTGTCCCACGTATCCCCCAGGATCTGCTTGTCCAGCTCGCCTCCGCCCTCGCCGACGGCCATGGTGCCCAGGGCACCGTATCGGGTATGAGAATCGGATCCCAGAATCATCTTGCCGCATCCGGCGTGCATCTCCCGCATATACTGGTGAATCACGGCCATGTGGGGCGGGACAAAGATGCCGCCGTATTTCCGGGCCGCGGTCAGGCCGAAAAGATGGTCGTCCTCGTTGATCGTTCCGCCGACGGCGCACAGGGAATTGTGGCAGCAGGTCAGCACATAGGGCATGGGAAATTTGTCCATCCCGGAGGCCCGGGCGGTCTGGATAATCCCTACATAGGTGATATCGTGGCTGGTCAGGGCGTCAAAACGGATCTCCAGCCTGTCCGGATCGCCGCTCTGATTGTGCGCCTGCAGGATGCCGTAGGCAATGGTGCCTTTCCGGGCCGCCTCCCTGTCGGCGGGCTTCCCGGTCATCTGGGCAACCCTGGCCTCCTCCCCCGCGGGAACAATCTCGGTGCCGTTGACCAGAAAAACCCCACCCTCATACAGTTGAACCATGACGATTTCCTCCTTGCGCATATCTCCCGGGGAAGCCGCCGTGCCCTCCCGGCACTGATTCGACAGGCGTCCTCCATTCTGAAAAGGATTCCTTTTTCCGGACGTCGAATCCTTCCGCTGTGGACAAAAAAACGGAAAAAGGACAGGAAGCCCGTTTGCTTCCCCATCCGCCAGCGAAGGAGGGACCCGCCATGGAAAACGAAATCTGTACGGAAACCCTGAACCGTCTCCTGGGCCTGTACCGGGACGACGCGGAGATGATCGAAATCATCGTCGGCGCCCTGGACGCGTTTGAAAAATACCATCAGTCCATCTACAAAATGGAAATCCGGCGGAAGCTTTACGCCGCCGGCGCCATGGACGCCGAAACGTATCGCGCCGTAATTCCGGAGCTGGACCGGATGCGGACGGGCTGCCATAACGCGCTGCTCTCCGAAATCCGGCTGCTGAACCGCCTGGCGGCGCAAAACGGCCTGCCCCCCTTCTATCCGGGGGAGGTTTCGGAGGAAAAACCCATCCGGACCTGGGTTGCCGACGCGGCCCTGGCCTTCGTCCGCCAGGTCATCGTCGACCGCGTTACCGGCGGCCGCTGAACGAGCATCGGCGTACGCCTCATCGGCGGGCGATGAGCAAACATCGTCGGGCGCGTCACCGGCGGCCGCTGAGCGGAAACAGAAAAGCGCCCCCGCTTCGGCGGGGGCGAAGCGCTCGGTCTTCCGGAATGTTCTCCCGGCTTATCCGTTGGAAATCGCCAGGTATTCCATAATCTTCCATTCCGGCTCCACCTGAACGAGGAACAGGATATGGGGATCGCCGGGCACCTCTCCGTTCCGGCTTTCCTCCAGAACCAGGAAATGCTGCCCGTTCATCTCGTATTCGCTGTTGACGGCGAAGGTGATCTCCTTCGCCGGAGTCTCCGGATTGACCTTTTCCAGGAAAGCCCGCAGCTTCTCCTCGACTTCCTTCAGCTTTTCGGGATCATCCGCGTATTTCCGGGATTCCTGGCCCAGGCTGATATAATCCGGGTAGAGCTGGTCCTGGATATAAAGGAGAAATCCGTCCTCCCGCATCCGGCCCGACAGCCTGACATGGTCCGGGCCCGTTTTTCCGTTGTCATAGACGACATAGTATTCCCCGTAGGAGGAGCCGATGTCATACTGTCCTCTCTCCTCCGGCAGGGTGCCGTATCCCGCCGCCTGCCAGGCGTCCCGGAAACCGCCCCACAGCTGGGCGAGCTTTTCGTCCGTCAGCGGAGCCACGTACCCGGGCGCCGGTTCCACGGCTCCCGGATCAATCCTGCTGACGCCGAAGTCCTCCGGGCGGAAGGGATCCACCTTCGTCGTCCCATAATCCCGCGCGTCCAGCTTCAGCGTGATGCTCAGGGGATGCTTCCCGTTATCTCCCATGTCCAGCGTGGCCGCGACCTCGCCCTCCATATGGGTCAGCCGTCCCTTTTCGTCCCGTTCGACGATCAGATCCACCTGCTCCAGGGTAAAGCCCCGGGTGGTATAGAGGATCGCCTGCGTCAGGGTGATGTAGTTTTCGATGGCAGCCTCCGTCTCCGGGGAAATCGTGTCATAATTGGCGAAGAAATACCGCCGGAGGAAGCCCTGGGCGTAAAGGTTCAGCGCCCGCTGCACCGTCTCGGGGATCTGTTCTCCCTTCAGGCTGATGGAAACGGTTTCCCCCTGGGCCATCCCGATGCCGGGAAAAAGCTGCCCGTCCGCGTCCTTCATGAGAAGTTCCACCAGGGAAAGCATCTGGTCCAGCATGACCGACCGGCGCACGAGCGTATGCTGCGCCTCGTCCTCCCATTCCACATAGGTGCCCGGATAGAACCCGTCCATCACGAAGATGTCCCGGCCGTTGGCCACGACCGTGTAGCCAGAGCGCCGATCCTCCCTCGAGATTCTCGGGGTCATGACATGATAATCCCAGATGGAATTCTCCCCGTCCTGCTGATAGGTGCCGGTGGCGGTCTTAAACCGGGCGCCGTCGAAGAAGAACACCGCCTCCCCCTCCAGCGTCACGTTGGATTCGTTAAACAGCAGCTCCGTCCCCGTCTTCAGGGCGGTCGTCAGGGGGCCCTCCGTTCCCTCGGCGCCCGCCGCGCCCAGCAGCAGCGCCACAGCCAGCAGCGCCGCGAGAATCCTGGCCATTCCCTTTGTTTCCTTTCTCATTCCGATAACCTCCTTTATTCCCGGTTTTTCCAGCCCTCCGGCGCGTATCCGGCGGCGGGCTTTTTTCCGCGCGATCCAGCCGCGGCACCTGCTCCTTTATTCCCAGCCTTTCCAGACCTCCGGCGCGTATCCGGCGGCGGGCTTTTTCCCGCGCGATCCAGCCGCGGCACCTGCTCCTTTATTCCCAGCCTTTCCAGACCTCCGGCGCGTATCCGACGGTGGCCTTTTTCCCGTTGCGTACGATCGGCAGCCGCAGCACCTGCTGGTTTTCAAAAGCCTTGTCCGCCCGCTGTTCCGGCGCCAGATATTTGACCAGCGCCGCCATCTCCTGATCCCGGCAGCCCGGGTCCAGCATCGCGTCCAGCCCGCCAACGGCCTGCATGACGGACTGGAATTCCCCCTTGCTCATGCCCTTTTCCTTCATGTCGATATACTGGAACCGGATGCCCCGTTCCTTAAAATAGCGCTCCGCTTTCCGGCTGTCGGCGCTCTTCTTCGCCCCGAAAATCTGTATATTCATT
>CAMOGC010000127.1 GCA_946613955.1 uncultured Clostridia bacterium | reverse complement strand
CAGAAGCAGAAGCAGAAGCAGAAGCAGAAGCAGAAGCAGAAGCAGAAGCAGAAGCGGAAATCGAAGCGGGCGGCGGCCCGGCGAAACAGGAAAGAAGGCGGGAATCGGATGAGCAGAGCGGCGGCCGACGGAGCAAAAAAACGAAACCTCGAAGGATACGGGCTGAAGATCAAGGCCTATCGTAAGAAGGCGGGTCTGTCGGCGGAGGAGCTGGCCCGGGCGCTGGGGGTGACGGTCGGCTCCGTGCGGAACTGGGAATGCGGGCTTTCCCGCCCCGATCCGGAATCCCTTTTCCGGCTCTTCTCCGCGCTGGATGTGGATCCGAACGCGTTCTTTGGCATCCGGGGCGTGGGAGCATCCCTGTCGGAAAGGGAAAGAGGCCTGGTGGGGCTTTTCCGTTCCATGGACGAGCGGGGCCGGGCGGATTTCTTCGCCGTGGGGGAGGCGCTGGCCGGGCGATGCCGCGAGATCCGGCTGCGGGACATCCGGGAAAGGCTGGTGGCCCTGCCGGACTTTGGGCGCAGCGCCGCGGCGGGCGCCGGGGACGAATGGCCCCAGCAGGCGGAGGCGGAAACCGTGCTTTTGTACAACAGGCCGGAAACCGCCGGTGCGGATGAGATCATTACCGTGACCGGGCACAGCATGGAGCCCGCCTATCATGATCATGACCGGATCCTGGTCCGGCACTGCGCGGAGACGCGGATCGGCCAGGTTTACGTGTTTTCCCTGCCGGGGCAGGGCATCGTGATCAAGGAAGCGGCGAAGGACCGGCTGCATTCCCGGAACGAGGAATACGAGGATATCATTCCTACGGAAGAGGGCGCCGGGCTGATCGGCCGGGTGCTGGGGATCATCGATGAGACCATGATTCCGACGGGGGAGGAAAAGGCGCTGTATGAGGAAGCCGTGAGGCAGGAGGAGGGATGCGGCCATGTTGCTGGCCTGTGAAAAATGTCGGTATGTCTTTGCTGTTCAATCGCTTCCGGACCGGTGCCCGGATTGCGGTCATCACCGCCTTCGCGCCGCGACCCACGAGGAGGAGGACTGGTATTATGACCTGCAGCGGGAAAAGGAAAACTGGCCGCTGCTGGGGACGTCTCCGACGGGAAAGGCGGGATGAGGCGTGGCGGATCGGATTTATGTCAGAGTGAATTCCGACTTTGACAATACCGGGTTCATGCAGCCCCGATCCATTACCTGGAGGGACGGCCGCGTCTTCAAGATCGATCAGGTAACCGATTTTCGCCCCGCCTCCTCCGTGGGCATGGGCATCCGGGGGGACTGCTATACCGTCGTCATCCGGAACGAAAAGAAGCATCTGTTCTTTGAACGGGCGGATTCCCGGTTCGACAACAGCGTGGGCCGCTGGTTTGTGGAAGCGGCCGATTAAAGAGCCGCGGCGCCAGGAATAAATGAGGGCAGGAAACGCCGGAAAGGAGGGAAACGGGGGTGCGGAAAACCTTTGTGGCGATCGACCTGAAATCCTATTACGCCAGCGTCGAGCTGGCGGACCGGAACTTCGATCCCCTGTCGACGAACCTGGTGGTGGCGGACGAATCCAGAACGGAAAAAACGATCTGCCTGGCCGTATCCCCCTCCCTGAAGGCGCACGGAATTTCCGGAAGGGCCCGGCTGTTCGAGGTGATCCAGCGGGTTCGGGAGATCAACGCGCAGCGGATGAAAAACGCCGTCCGGCAGGGCCTCCTTCCGAAAGGGGAGGACGGACAGTATCATTTTACCGGCAGCTCCTTTAACGCGGCGGAGCTGGAAAAGGATCCGACCCTGGAGCTGACCTATATCGTCGCGCCGCCCCGGATGAAGCTGTATGAGGAAATCTCCACCCGGATCTTCGGCATCTATATGAAATACATCAGCGACGAGGACATCCATGTATACAGCATCGACGAATGCTTCATGGACGTGACGGGTTATCTGAAAACCTACGGCATGACGGCGCACGAGCTGGCCATGAAAATGATCCGGGAGGTGCTGTATACCACCCGGATTACCGCCACGGCCGGGATCGGCAGCAATCTGTATCTGGCCAAGATCGCCATGGACATCGTGGCCAAGCATGTGCCGGCGGACAAGGACGGGGTCCGGATCGCGGAGCTGGACGAGATGAGCTATCGGCGTCTGCTCTGGTGCCACCGGCCGCTGACGGATTTCTGGCGCGTGGGGCACGGGATCGCCGCGAGGGTGGCGGCGCTGGGATGCTTTACCATGGGGGATATCGCCCGGCTCAGCGAGATCAACGAGGATCTGCTGTACCGGGCCCTGGGGATCAACGCGGAGCTGCTGATCGACCACGCCTGGGGATGGGAACCGACGGAAATCGCGACCATCAAGGCCTATCGCCCGGAAACCAGCAGCCTGTCCTCCGGGCAGGTGCTGTCGGAGCCGTATAACGCCGCGGACGGGAAGCTGATCGTCCGGGAGATGACGGAGCTGCTGGCGCTGGACCTGGTCCGGAAAAACCTGGTGACCCGGCAGGTGACCCTGACAATTGGCTATGACCGGGAGAGCCTGATCGTTCTGAGCCCCGGAAAAGGCATGAAGGATACGGTTTACGGCGTGGCAAAAACCGGGAAGGCCTACGCAGGAGCGGTGGTGTCCGATCCATACGGCCGGCCCCAGCCGAAGCACGCCCACGGGACCGGCAACCTGGATCACTATACCTCCTCCACCCGGGCTATCCGCGAAGCAATGATGGCGCTGTATGACCGGATCGTGGATCCGGATCTTCTGATCCGAAGGGTGATCCTGGCCGCCTGCAACCTGATCCGGCCAGATGATGTCCCGGAGGAGGGGCCGCGGCAGCTGGATTTCTTTACGGATTACGAGGAAGAGGCCCGGCGGAAGGAAGCGGAAAGGGCAGCGGAGGCCAAGGAGAACCGGCTGCAGCGGGCGACCCTGATCATGCAGGAGCGCTTCGGAAAAAACGCGGTGCTCAAGGGCATGAACCTGGAGGAAAAGGGAACCACCGTCGCCCGGAATCAGCAGATCGGCGGGCATCGATCCGGAGAGGAAAAGCCAAAGAAGGAGGGAAAACGCCATGGCGAAGGGAATCACCGGGAAGGAGCCGGATCCTGAGGTGGTTTACGGGGATATTTTTCATCATCCCCACTGGCGCTCGCCGAAGCACCCGCCCATGAGCCTGTATGACCGGGCGGCGCAGTTTGCCCCCTTCGCGGCGCTGACCGGATACGAGGACATGATTGACGAGGAGGCCCGGCAGGTGGACCGCCGGATTGAACTGGGCGAGGAGGAGATGGAAGCCCTGAACGAGGCGCTGTCGGGCGTCCGGAAGGCGCTGGAGGCGGGGAAAAGGCCGGAGGTTCTGCTGACCTGGTTTATCCAGGATCCCCTGAAAGCCGGAGGACGGTATGAAACGGCCCGGGAAAAGGTCAAAGGCTTTGACCCCGCGGGAGGCCGGCTGATTCTGGAGCGGAAAAGCGGGCGATCCGGCGCGAACGCGGAAATCCGCCTGGAAAATATCCTGACGATGGAGGCCGCCTTGACAGAACGGGGAAAAGAGGTATGATAGGAGAAGAAGGGCAAAGGGCGCCGCGGCGGTTCGCGGATACGGGAGATCCCCTTTGCCGGGCGGAGCCAACGCCGACGGGCAGCAAGAGGAAGTGACGGAATGGCCGCGGTTCAGACGGATTTTGCCCAGGGCTCGGTGAAGCGGTTGATTCTTTCCCAGGCGCTGCCGCTGACGCTGGCCCAGATGGTGCAGCTGCTGTACAATATCGTGGACCGGGTGTATATCGGCCATCTGGAGGGCGTGGGAGATCTGGCCCTGACCGGATTGGGGATTACGTTTCCGGTCATCGTTCTGATCGCCGCCTTTACCAATCTGTACGGCAGCGGCGGGGCGACGCTCTTTGCCATCGCCCGGGGCCGGGGACAGACGGACGAGGCGGAAAATATTCTCGGCAATGTTTTTGCCCTGCAGCTGGGGACGGCGCTGGTGCTGACGGTCTTTTGCTACGCGCTGCGCAGGCCGATTCTTTTTCTTTTCGGCGCCAGCGAGCAGTCATTCTTCTACGCGGATCAATATCTTCGCGTCTATCTGATCGGGACGGTTTTTTCCATGCTGGGAACCGGCCTGAACAGCTATATCAACGCCCAGGGGTTTCCCCGGATCGGCATGATGACGACGGTTCTGGGGGCGGTCATCAATATCGCCCTGGATCCGGTTTTTATTTTTTCGCTCAACATGGGGGTCCGGGGCGCGGCACTGGCGACGGTGATCAGCCAGGGTGTGTCCGCGGCGTGGGTGCTGCGCTTTCTGACGGGGAAAAAGGCCCTGCAGAAGCTCCGGCTGTCCAGAATCCATATTCAGCGGGAGCGGACGGGCCGAATCCTGAGCCTGGGCTTTCCGGGCTTTGTCATGCAGGCGACCAACAGCCTCGTCAATATCGTCTGCAATACCCAGCTGCAAAGCTGGGGCGGGGATCTGTATGTGGAAATCATGACGGTGCTCAACTCCGTGCGCGAGATGACGGCCCTGCCCGCCCAGGGGATCACCGCCGGATCCCAGCCGGTGCTGGGCTTCAACTATGGCGCCAGAAGGGGCGAAAGGGTGAAGGAGGGCATCCGGTTTGCCGCGGCGCTCGGAACAGGCTATACGCTGATCACCTGGATTCTGGTCATGCTTTTCCCGAAGCCGCTGATCGGCATCTTCTCGGAGGAGCCGGAAACCATCGCCGTGGGCGCCAGGATGCTGAACATCTATTTCTTCGGCTTCGTATTCATGGCCTTCCAGTTCAGCGGCCAGACGACCTTCCAGGCCCTGGGAAAGGCCCGGTACGCGATTTTCTTTTCGCTGCTGCGGAAGGTCATCATCGTCGTTCCTCTGACGCTGGCGCTGCCGGCCATGGGGTTCGGCGTACGGGGCGTTTTCCTGGCGGAGCCCATCTCCAACCTCATCGGCGGCCTGGCCTGCTTTCTGACCATGTGGCGGGTGGTATACCGGAGGCTGTAGCGCGGGCGGCATGGCGTGC
>CAMOGC010000126.1 GCA_946613955.1 uncultured Clostridia bacterium | reverse complement strand
TTCCGGCCGGATCAGGTCCCTGACCACCTCTCCGGCGATCAGCAGCCCGGCGACGGAGGGGACAAAGGCGGTGCTGCCGGGGATGTCGCGGCGCTGGGTACAGGTGCGCTGGGTCCCGGGAGGACAGACGCAGTGGGCCCGGCAGCTGATGGACGGATCCTCGAGGGGGCGAATGGGCGGCTCGTCGGAATAGACCACCTTCAGCCTTCGGATGCCCCTTTTTTTCAGCTCGCGCCGCATGACCCTGGCCAGCGGGCAGACGCTGGTTTCATAGATATCCGCGATCCGGAAGCGGCTGCCGTCCAGCTTGTTGCCGGCTCCCATGGAGCTGATGACCGGCGTGCCGGTCTGATCTCCGCGCATCACCAGCGCCAGCTTGGCAGACACGGTGTCCACGGCATCAACCACATAATCATAGGCGTCGAAAGGGAAGCTTTCGATGTTTTCCGGCAATACAAAGCATTGGTGGACAGTCACTTCGGCGTCCGGATTGATTTCAAGGATCCGCTCCCGCATCACCTCGACCTTATACCGCCCGACGGTTTTACGGGTCGCGATAATCTGGCGGTTCAGATTGGTCAGACAGACCTTATCGTCGTCGATCAGATCAAAGGCGCCGACGCCGCTGCGCGCCAGCGCCTCGCACACATAGCCGCCCACGCCCCCGATACCGAAAACGGCCACGCGGGCCCGGGACAGGCGATCCATGGCGGGCTGGCCAAGGAGCAGCTGGGTTCTCGCAAACTGGTTCATCATTCGTTTTCTCCACATCCTGTATTATATGGTGGCCGCGGAGCCGCACCTCTTCCTCCCGGCCAGGGGAGGAAGCTTCACCGGACAGGTCCACCGGGGATTGTCTCAAAGCATAGGCAATGACCATACGGTTGTCAAGCCTGTTTCGTGATCCGTGGGCGAAAAGCTTCCCGGATGGCTGACGGGATCCGGGAGCGCGCGCCGCGGACAGGGGAAGCGAGTCGATGGCTTTTTCCCGGAGGTGGGCAGACAGCCCACCTTTTTTTGTCTCCGGTCTGCTACCATAGAGGCAGGAATGCGACCGCCCTCTGTCCTGAGGACAGGGAAAGACGGGAGGCCGCCGCAGCGAAAAAGAGAAAAAGGGATGGGCCGCTACGGGCCGGGAGGGCTTTATGATGAGAAAAAAGGGTACAAGACGGCTGGGAGGACTGCTTGCGACCGTCATGCTTCTGACCGTGACGATTCTTGTGGGATCCGCCTTCGCGGAGGAAGGACGCGCCACGGTGGATTTCAGAGGGGTGGAGTATGAACTGTCCTACGCAGGGGTCAATATCGACGAAGATGGGCTGGTGATTACGGTGGAGTGCGACAGTCTGCCCATCTATAACGGAAAGGTGGCGGTTCCGGCCGTTGCTGTGGCGGATACCGGGAAAGAACGGGTTGAGCCCGAAACCGTGTCCGTCAGCATCGTCGAAAATAAGGTTCATTTTGATTTCCGCTTCGCGCAGAAGAGCCCGCCGCAGGCCGTCTGGCTTTATCCGGACGGGAATCAGGACAAGGCGATCCTCCTCTGGGGCACGCCCTCCGCCGCGGAGAAAAAACCGGAGGAGCAGAATCGATACGGCGGGTTCCGGGTGGTTACCTTCGGGCACTATGAACAGGACAACCGACCCGAGAACGGCCCGGAACCCATCCAATGGCTGGTGCTCGAGGAAGACGGGGAAACGGCGCTGCTGATCAGCAAGCAGGTTCTGGATGCCATGCCCTATTATCAGGTGCATCACAGCCCCACCACGTGGGAGGCCAGTTTCCTGCGCCAGTGGCTGAACGGGGAGTTCGCCAACGCGGCCTTTACCGAGGAGGAACAGGGAAAAATGGCGCTTTTCCACGCGAAGGCCGAAACCAATCCGAAATACGGGAATGATCCGGGAAACGATACCTTTGAGCGTGTGGCTCTGCTCAGCGCGGGCGAGGCGGAAGCGTTCTTTTCCTCCGACACTGCGCGCGTCTGCGCGAGGACGGATTACGCAAGAGCCCGGGGGGCCAACACGAGCACTGGCAGCACCATGGGGCAATGGTGGCTGAGAACCCTGGGAAAGGACAGGGACGACGCGGCCATTGTATCCTCCGACGGCAGCGTATACCTGATCGGCACGGACATGGTCAGCGATAAAATCGGGATTCGCCCGGTGATCCGTCTCCGTCTCTCCGAAACGCCGGCATCGGGGAAGGCGGGGCCCGCCGCCGAAGATTTTCCGCTGCGGGGCATCGTCAATTACGGGCGCTATGAGCAGGATTTGAATTCGGAAAACGGTCCGGAACCCATTCAGTGGATGGTTCTGGCCAACGATGGGGAGAAGGCGACCCTTATCAGCCTGGCGGCCCTGGACAACGGGCCTTATCATTCCGAGCTTGCTGACGTGACCTGGGAAACCTGCGCCCTTCGCGGGTGGCTAAACCATGACTTCCTGAATACGGCCTTCTCGGAAGAAGAACAGGCCGCTCTGGCGGAGACGGCGGTGACGGCGGAGTCCAATCCGAAGCATCCCAAAGTCGACCCCGGCCAGGATACGGTCGATCGGGTTTTCATCCTGAGCCTGTCGGAGGCACAGAGCCTCTTTGTCAGCAACGGGGCCAGGGCCTGTATTCCGACGCGCTATGCCGTGGCCAGCGGCGTCAGCGATTATAACGGAAGCCGGAAATGCGACTGGATGCTCAGGACGCCGGGCCGATCCGCACGCCACTGCCTGCAGGTTCGCTACGGCGGCTCCACCGATGCGAAGAGCGAGGAGACGGTCACCTATCCGTATCTGGCGGTACGCCCGGTTATCGTCGTCCGTTTCGCGCAGAACCGGTAAAGGCGACAAAGACCCTGGGGCTATGCCTAAGCGTCCACAATACGGCGGCGGTGCATCCAGCCGCCCTTTTTGTAATAAATGACAAGCGCGATGCTGGTAATCGTCCAGGAAACGGGATAGGACAGGCAGAGGATGAAGAGCGTTCTGTTGGCCGCGAAGACTGTCGCAATCCATAAGATCCGGAACAGGCAGATGCCAATGCCGATGATCACGACGGGCCGCACGGCGTCTCCCACGCCACGCAGCACCGCGGAAAGCACCTCCACCAGCACCCATGTGAAGTAGAACGGCACAAAATAGGTCATGATCCGGTAGGTGGTTTCCACCACCGCCTCGTCCTTCGTCAGCAGCCGCAGCATGGGAATCCCCAAGAGCATCAGCAGAGCGCTTGTGATCACCGTCACGGAGAAGTGCAGGATCAGCCCCTGCCGGACGCATTGCTTTACGCGGTCCGTCAGGCCCGCGCCATGGTTCTGGGCGATGAAGCTGGTAATCGCGGTGCCCATGGCGTTGCTGAGCGCCCAGTAGAAGCCGTCCGTCTTTCCGCTCATGGCCCAGGAGGCCACCACGATCGTCCCCAGAGAGTTCACCGCCACCTGAATAATCAGGTTGGAAATGCTGTACATGGCGCTTTGCAGCCCGGCAGGAACGCCCAGCCGGAGCATGTTTTTCAGATAGACCCGCTGAATGCCCAGGTTCCGGAAGCGCAGGGGCGCCTCGGAACCGCCGCGGGTCAGCTTCCAGGTCAGCATCGCCGTATTGACCAGCTGAGCCACCACCGTAGCCACGGCGACGCCGGCGATGCCCCATCCGAAAACGATTACGAACAGGGCGTCCAGCACGATATTGGTGACGCAGCCGGCGATCATATACAGGAAGGGATTGAAGGAATCGCCCAGGGCCCGAAGAACGCTGGATTCCATGTTCAGCAGCATGACGAAAGGCACACCGATAAAATAGATCCGCAGATAGAGCACCGCGCCGTCGATCGTTTCCTCCGGCGTTTTCAGGAGACGCAGCAGCCAGGGGGACGCGACCAGGCCGAAGACCATCAGCACGAATCCGAACAGCGTCATGACCGTAACGGAGCAGCCGATGGCCCGCCCCAGATCCTCCCTGCGCCCGGAGCCGAAGATCTGCCCGATAATGACGGCGGCCCCCGCGGTCATGGCCACGAAGAAACCGACCAGCACATTGATGATCTGGGCGGCGCTGCCCCCGACGGCGGCCAGCGCCTCGGTCCCGACGAAACGGCCGACGATCAGCCCGTCGACCGCGTTATACAGCTGCTGCAGAATGGTTCCAGCCGCGATGGGCAGAAAGAAAATGACCAGCTTTTTCCAGACGCTGCCCGTGGTCAGGTCGTTTTTGTCACTCATCTTGTTCATGCTGTTCAAACCAACGCCGGGAAAAATCCGCGACGGCCTCCGCCAGTTTTTTGATGTCCCAATCTGTCGCATTGACCGTCAGGTCGAAGGAGCTCCCGTCCCCGGCGGCTTTTGCGGTCAGCACCTCCCGGAGCTGCCTGCGGTTTCGGTCGATCCGGCGAATATTCCGCAGAATCTCCTTCTCCGTCAGCTGCTCCTCCGGCGGCCGCTTCTTTTCGTAGCGCATGCAGCGGGCGACCCGGGCGTCCATTTCCGCACAGACAAACACGCGGAAGGGACGATGCTCCTGCAAAATCACATCCGCGTCCCGCCCGACGATGACGCAGTCGTTCCCGGACTCCGCAATTTCCAGAAGGATTTCCCGCTGCCGCGCCAGAAGGAGCGCCGCCGCGCGGCTCCGGTATCCGGTTACGGCCTGCTGAAAGCTGTGGCGGTAGGTCAGCTGGTATTGATACCAGCCGTGGTGATTCAGAATCCGGCGCACGTCATCCGGATGCAGCCCCTGCTCCCGCGCCAGCGCTTCGATGATCTCCCGGTCGTAGTAATCCACGCCCAGCAGATCCGCCAGCCGTTTGCCCAGCTCCCTTCCGCCGCTGCCGAACTGCCTTGAGACGGTAATAATCCGCATCGGATGCCCCTCCTTATGATCTCCAGCAACTTTACCACCCTGGCCATAAATCGTCAATCTGTTCTTTTTGTATTGATCAGGCGCTTTCCAGGTATCACATTTTCTGTCGCGCCTTTTAGCCTGACACAAAAAGCCCTCCGATCTGCGGATAATCAATCCACAGCGGTTGTGGTCTATTCCAATCCCTTGCGGGGTTTTGAATAGCGTGCTTATCGGGCGAC
>CAMOGC010000125.1 GCA_946613955.1 uncultured Clostridia bacterium | reverse complement strand
TATGACCCCCACGATGTCAACGTGGTGCTCTAACCAGCTGAGCTATAATCCCACGGGGTCAACGGAAGGGATTATAGCACGGTCGAAACAGAAATGCAAGCTCTTTTTCGAAAATTTCTGAAAACAGGAAGTCGCCTTTGGCGGACTGAGGGCGGAGGGCCAGAGATTGGCCGCGCGGAAAAGCTTGCGTATCTTTGAGGATTTTCGTATAATAAAGAGTAAACCTTTTCGGAAGGGGGCGGCGCTTTTGAAGAAGCTGCTGCTGATCCTGCTGTGCGCGGCGATGATGGCGGGGCCCGCCTTCGGCGACGCCGTCGACGGGCCGGACATCATCGGCGTTCGGATGGATGAAAACACCGAAATCCTGGATCTGGACGCCGCCGGGATCGATATGACCGACCGGGCGCAGCTGGCCGAGGTCATCGACCGGATGCCGAAGCTGAAGGAAGTCCGGATGTTCAGCTCCACCATGTCCCTGGAGGATATGGAATGGCTGTTCGACCGGTATTCTCCCCGGGTGTTCTTTGGGTTTACCATCCACATCGGGCCCCATACGATCCGGACGGATCAGACGGCCTTCTCCACCCTCCACTATTCCAGCCCCACCAGGGAGGATCCCCGGCACACCTCCGAGGAGCTGGCGCCCATCCGGATGTGCACAAAGCTGCGGGCGCTGGATCTGGGGCACAACTATCTGACGGACGTCAATTTCCTTTACACGCTGCCGGATCTCGAGGTGCTGATCATCAGCCCGAATTACGGGCTAACGGATATTTCCCCCATCGCGACCTGCAAAAAGCTGGTCTATCTGGAATGCTTCAATACCCCGATCACGGATCTGTCCCCGCTCTCGGGGCTGACGCAGCTGCGGGATCTGAACCTGACCCGGGACGGGCAGGTTACGGACATTTCTCCGCTGTATGACCTGCCCAATCTGGAGCGGTTCTGGTGGGGGCATATGAACAAGGTGCCCCTGGCGCAGAAAAAAGAAATGCGCCAGCGGCACAGGGGATGCCGGTTTGTCATGACCTATGATCCCACAGAGGGAGGATGGCGGAACCACTCCCACTTTAAGGAACTGCACACCTTTTTCCGCACCGGCGTGTATGTGCCCTTTTCGAAATGACGGAGGAAAAGATGAAACGCCTGCTGACGATCCTGCTGACGATGATCATGATCGGAACCGCCGCCGCGGAGGTTCCGGGGACGGCGGCCGCGCCCGTGCCGACGGCCGCACCGGCCCAGGCGGCGACCCGGGTGCCGACGGGGATGCCGGATCCGACGGAAACGCCGGCGATCACGGCGGAGCCCACCCGGACGCCGATCCCCCGGGAGGGGCCGGTTTATACGCTGCCGATTGATCTGTCCCCGGGGAAGAAGCTGAAGAAGGCCAACTATATCCACGACCTGCATTACAAGGATCCCACCATCGAAATGATCGCCAGCCAGTCCTGGGACGGGAACGTGAAATACTGGATCGCCCGGGTTTCCATCGGGCACGCGTCCCAGATCCGGACCATGCCGGCCTATTCCTTTACCTCCACCAGCACGGCGGAGGGCGCCCGGCTTTCCAAGAGGGCCAACGCGGTGCTGGCGTGCAACGGGGATTATTTCTGGAAAGACGTGTCCTGGAAGGGCAACTATGTCCTCCGGCAGGGCGAATTGTATATGCAGGAGCTGACGGGGCGTTCCGACATCCTCCTGATCGACGAGGAGGGCGATTTCCACGCCGTCCATAAGGCGAAGCCCGGGGATGTGCCCGAGACGGTCAACGGGCGGAAAATCCTGAATGCCCTGTGCTTCGGCCCGATGCTGGTGGAAAACGGGGAAATCTGCGCCCTGGAGCGGGACGACAACATCGTTTCGGAGCAGCGGGTGGGCCGGATGGCCATCTGCCAGATGGGGCCGCTGGAATACGCGGTCATCTGCTGCGCGCCCCAGAGCATGACCCTGGCGGAATTCGCCGTGCTGGTTAAGAAGCTGGGGGCCGTCAACGCCTATAATCTGGACGGAGGCAACAGCTCCATGATGTTTACCGGGAGCAGGATGATCAACCACAACCGGACGACCCGGGAGATTGGGGACATTATCTACTTCGCGTCCGCCTGGCCGGAGGAGGAAAATCCCTGATGCCCATTTATACGGATGAAAAAGCGGCCTGGATCTGCGCGGCGGCGGGGCTGATGCTTCACGCCGCTTTCCTGGCCGGAAGCCTTTCCAGGCAAAAAGCAAAAATCGTGAAAAACGCCTGGGCGCTGCTTCTTCCGGCGGCGCTGGGGCTTTTGCTGGCCCGGGGCGGCTTTGCCCTGCTGCAGGCGGGAGAAGAGCTGGCCTCCTTCCGCTGGTGCTATACGACGGGGCTGTGGGGCCTGATGCTGGGTACGGCCCTGGCGGCGAGACTTTCGGGGGCGGGGGCGGCGAAAACCCTGGATGGGACCGTTCTGGCCCTGGGCCTTTGCATGGGGGCGGCCAGGCTGGCCCAGAGGTGGCTGGGGGAAACCGGGATCGGCCCCCTGCTCGAGGAAGAAAGCTTCCTGTCCGGCAGCCCCCTGGCGATGATCAACGACTGGGAGGAGCCGGTGCTGGCGACCTGGCTGCTGGAGGCGGCCGTGTGCGTCATCGCGGGCGCCTGCGCCCAGGGGCTGGGACGAAAATGGAAGGCGCCCGGCACGGCGGTCTGCCTGGGGGTCTGCGGCATGATGATTCCCCAGATCCTGCTGGAGCAGTTCCGCAGCGGGCACTACATGCGTTTTATGATGGCGCGGATGGAGCAGGCGCTGTTTTTCCTGACGGCGCTGGCCGCGATCCTTTTCCTGTGCGCCGGATGGCGGAAGCGCTGCGGCGCCTCCTTCCCACGGGTCTACGGGCCGGCGCTGGGCTTTCTGCCGGCGGCGGGGGTCATCGTCCTGGTTCAGTTTGTCCTGGACGGGAAGGTGGCCGAATGGCCGGAGGCGCTCTGCTGGGCGCTGTACGGGGCGGCGATCGCGGCGATGCTGGTGCTTGCGGTCTTCGCGGCGGCGAGGCTGAACCGGGCGGCGAAGGAGGAAAGAGCATGAGACACGGAAAAGGCGGAAAGGGATGCGCCGGGCTGCTGCTCCTTTTGCTCCTTTTGGGCATGCTGGGCCTGGCCCGGGCCGCCGCGCCGGAAATCCGCTTCTGCTGGACGGTGGACGGGAGCGAGGTTTCCGTCACGATGCAGGAGAAGAAGGGAAGAATCTGGAACCTGTATCTGCCGGGGGCCCTGGCGGGGCAGGAGCCGGTGATCCGGGTGGATCAGGATGTGGACGTGATCTGGGACGGGCGAACCTATGCCAGCGGCAGCACGCTGCCCCTGTCGCAGTATATCGGGAAGGAGGCGGAGGTTTCCTTTTCCAACAACCGCCCCGTCGGGACAGTGCGGGTCATGCAGGGATCGGCGATTCCTTCCCTTTATTTTACCGTCGATCCTGACGATTTCCGCCGGGTGAATCAGTCCACGAAGGGGGATATCAGGAAGGAAGCCTCCTTCGTCATGATCAGCGGGAAGGGACGGCTGAACGCGGCGGAAAGGCTGACCAGCTTCAAAACCCGGGGCAATTCCACCTTTTTCGCCTCCAAGAAGGCGTTCCAGTTCAAGATGGAAAACAAGGTGAACCTGGACGGCATGGGGAAGGGGAAAACCTGGATCCTGCTGGCCAACTGGTTCGACATCTCCCTGATCAGGAATCAGATCACCTTTGACCTTTGCCGGGAAATCGGCCTGCGGGGGACGCCGGACTGCCGCCAGGTGGATCTGTATCTGAACGGCAGCTATAACGGCACCTACCTCCTGTGCGAAAAGATCCAGCTGAAAAGCGGTCGGCTGGACATTACGGACATGGAGGAGGAGCTGGAGGCGCTCAACGGGGGCAAGGAGGCGCTGGAGAAGGCCCCGCTGCGGAAGGCGACCCGGGTGGCGCGGATCATCAAATGGTTCGACGTAAAAAACGAGCCGGCGGACGTGACCGGCGGATTCCTGCTGGAGATCGAGAAGGCGCTGCAGTTCAGCCTGATGAAAAACGACGCGGGCTTCGTGACGGAGCAGGGGATGTGCGTCGTCGTCAAGGAGCCGACGAAATGCGGCTATGAGGAGATGAAATACATCGCCGCCCTGGTCAACGATTTCGACAACGCGGTGGTGGCCAAAAGCGGCGTCAGCAAAAAGACCGGCCGCTCCTACAGCAGCTATATCGACATGCGGTCCTTCGCGCTGAAGGTAACGATCGAGGAATTGACGGCCAATTACGACGTGCGGGCCGCCAGCCAGTTCCTGTATAAGGATTCCGACAAGGTGGACGGGCGGCTGTACGCGGGCCCGGCCTGGGATTACGACCTGGCCTTCGGCAACAAGAAGGGGGACGGTATGCTGAACCCCCTGCGGAAAAACTACGTCTACCGCCGCTCGAGCAATACGGCGTATCTGTATCATTATCTGCTGATCCATGAGGATTTCCAGATGATCACCCGCCAGCTGTATGACGAGGTGTTTCTGCCCGCGGTGGAGGTGCTGCTGGGAAAGCGGGAACCCGCCGCCGGCAGCGGCTTGAAATCCATCGAGCGGTATCGGGCGGAGATCTCCGATTCGGCGGCGATGAACTTTGTCCGCTGGTCGGCCCCCTCCATTCCGGATGTCGATGCCCGCAGCGGGCTGACCTTTGACGACGCGGTGGATTATGTGAAAAACTGGGTCGAGGTACGCAGCGGGATGATGACGGAATGCTGGCTGCTGGAGCCGCAAAACAGCAAGTAAGGGCACGGGATTCGAGCCGCGCGGGGCACCGCTGCCCCGGAAAAGAGTACGGCGGAAACCGGAAGCGGACGGAAGGGACCATCGCATCTGAAAGGGGAAAGGCGAACCCCGGAAGCGGACGGAAGCTTCGCGGAGGGACCATCGCATCTGAAAGGGGAAAGGCGAACCCCGGAAGCGGACGGAAGCCTCGCGGAGGGACCATCGCATCAGGAAGGGGAAAGGCGCCCCCCGGAAGCGGACGGATAAGCAGGAAAGGAATTCGATGGAAATCAGAAAAAGAATAGGCGCGCTGCTGGCCGCGGGGATGCTGTTCTCCGGCGC
>CAMOGC010000124.1 GCA_946613955.1 uncultured Clostridia bacterium | reverse complement strand
TGATGTATCATCCATTCCCAATGAAATAAACTTCCATCATCTCAATTATAGCATGGTACACATGTAAATACAAGTTTTAACACGTATCGACATGTTCATTCTTTTACATGATCCAGATTCGCTCTGAGAGCCATTTTGAGAAAGACCGGCGGGAAGCTTCTGGAGTTCCATCAGAATATCCATCATGTGGACGGTCATCATTTTGAATATCCAGGGATTCGGGATGACGGCGATGACATGAAGAAAGCCCTCCGCTTGTGGAAGATTTCCTCCACAGCGAAGGGCTTTTTAAATCGGTTTTATCACAGAGATTGATAACACGTTGCACTGGCGTCATCCGCACCCCAAAGCCACTGGGAATTTTTCTATCATTTCGGTTTGGGGAAATGTTATCATTTTTGGGTTACCAGAACCGATTTTCTGAGGCCGTTAAACCTTGTAAAAAAGGACGTTTGGCACTCCGTCGAAAAAAGTCATTTCCGCAACCTCAATAGTCGCGACTCTCCGGGGCTGCCGCCCGTTCTCCGCTGAAAACTGTCCACCGGACAGTTTTCCGGGCGCTCCGAACCCACTGGGGAGATCGCTCCTTTTCGGTTGAGAATGACGCTGACGAAACTTCCGCCACTGGCGGTCGTCAGCTTTATTATCCGCAAACTTTATAGTCGTGACTCTCCGGGGCTGCCGCCCGTTCTCCGCTGAAAACTGTCCACCGGACAGTTTTCCGGGCGCTCCGAACCCACTGGGCAGCTCACTCCTTAAAGTTTGAGAATAAAACCGACATATTTTCCGCCACCGGCGGATGTTGGTTTTATTCCCTGTGATCGTCGCGACCGCTCTGACTTCGTATTTTATACTCGTCAATCGCGGGCTCCTGTAACAGGGGTGCCGTTACCCGATCATCTTCAGGCTGTGCCTTTGATTCTCGGACGTCACTCCCATTCAATCGAGGCGGGAGGCTTGGTAGTGACGTCGAGAACGACGCGGCTGACGTGGGGAACCTCATTGACGATGCGGGCGGAGACGCGGGCGATCAGATCATAGGGAAGGCGCGCCCAGTCGGCGGTCATGAAGTCGTCGGTGGTGACGGCGCGGAGGGCCACCGTATAATCGTAGGTGCGCTCATCCCCCATGACGCCCACGCTGCGGAGATTGGTCAGGACGGTGAAATACTGGTTGACATGGCGGCCGAGACCCGCGGCCATGATTTCCTCCCGGAAGATGGCGTCGCTGTCCCGGACGAGCTCCGCTTTGTCCGGGGTGACCTCTCCGATGATCCGGATGGCAAGGCCGGGGCCGGGGAAGGGCTGGCGCCAGACCAGCTCCTGCGGGAGGCCGAGGGTTTCACCGAGCGCGCGGACCTCATCCTTGAAGAGCATGCGGAGGGGCTCGATCAGCTCCGTGAAGCCCAGCTCCTTCGGCAGACCGCCCACATTATGATGGCTCTTGATGACGGCCGCGTTGGCCCCCTGGCCGCTTTCGATGACATCCGGATAGATGGTGCCCTGGGCGAAATAATCCATCTTTCCCAGGGCCCGGGCCTGCTCCTTGAACACCTCGATGAAATCCCGCCCGATGATATGCCGCTTTTCCTCCGGATCCACAACGCCCTTCAGATCCGCGAAGAAGCGGGCCGAGGCATCCACCCGCAGGAAACGGACGGGGAAGAGATGGCTGAAGACATGACAGACCTGCTCGTTTTCCCCCTTGCGCAGCAGCCCGTGATCCACGAAGACGCAGGTGAGCCTGCTGCCGATGGCCCGGTAAATCAGCGCGGCGGCGACGGAGGAATCCACGCCGCCGGACAGGGCGAGGAGGACGGTGCCGGTTTCCCCGACGGTTTCCCGGATCTGCCGGATGGCGGTGTCGGCGAAGGCGCTCATGGTCCAGTCCCCCGAGCAGCCGCAGGCATGGAACAGGAAATTGCGGATCAGCATCCCGCCATCCTCGGTATGGGAAACCTCCGGATGGAACTGAACGCAGAAAAGCTTCTTTTCCTCATGCACCATGGCGGCGATGGGGCAGTTATCCGTTTCCGCGACGACGCGGAAGCCGGGAGGGCAGCTGCTGACCTGCCAGGTATGGCTCATCCAGCAGCTGGAGGAGCGCTTCAGCCCCCCGAGAAGGCCCTGCTGCTCCTTCATGCGGACCGTGATCCGGCCGTATTCCCGCTGCCGGGCCTTTTCCACCTGCCCGCCCAGCAGGAGCGCGGTCAGCTGCATGCCGTAGCAGATGCCCAGGACGGGGATTCCCGCGTCATAGAGGGCGGGATCGATCCGGGGCGCGCCCTCATCATGGACGCTGGAGGGGCCGCCGGAGAGGATGATGCCCCGCGGCGCGCGGGCCAGAATCTCGGGCAGAGGCGTGTTCCAGGGGATGACCTCCGAGTAGACATGGCATTCCCGGACGCGGCGGGCGATCAGCTGGGTATACTGGCCGCCGAAGTCCAGAATCAGAATCAGTTCCTTCGTCATAGCTCCTCCATCCCGGCGCGGGCGGGCTCAATAGGCGCTGGCGCCGTAGTTTGCCAGGACCCTCGCGGAAGGATCGTCCACCTGACAGCCCGGCCAGCTCCGGTTGGGCATCCAGAAGCCGGGGATCATGCGGGCCTGGCCGGGATAGAAGCGCTCAAAGAGCTCCCGGTAGAGCAGGCTTTCCTTCGTAAAGGGACGGCAGTAATCATATTTCGCCGACTTCTCCTCGAATTCCTTGTCTGTATAGACGCTTTCCGCGTAGGCCTTCAGGTCGTCGACCATGCTGTGGCCGACGGCGTCCGAGAAAGCCGCCTTCTGGCGCCAGAGAATGGCGTCCGGCAGAAGGTGATCCTGCTCAAAGGCTTTGCGGAGCAGGTATTTTCCCATGTGATGCCGGTTCATCTTCAGCTCCGGGTCAATGCTCATGGCATAGCGGACAAACTTCAGATCCCCGAAGGGGACGCGGGCCTCGAGGGAGTTGACGGAGATGCACCGGTCCGCCCGGAGGACATCGTAGGCATGAAGCTCCCGGATCCGCTTTTCCGCCTCCTCCTGGAAGGCGGCCGCGGAGGGGGCAAAGTCCGTGTACTTGTAGCCGAAGAGCTCATCGGAAATTTCCCCGGTCAGGAGGACGCGGATATCCGTGTGCTCATGGATCCATTTGCAGACCAGGTACATGCCGATCGAGGCGCGGATGGTGGTGATATCCCAGGTGCCCAGGAGCTCCACAACCGTGGGGAGGGCAGCGAGCACATCGCTTTGACGGATGATGACCTCCGTGTGCTCGCTGCCGATGTAATCCGCCGCCATGCGGGCATATTTCAGATCGATGGCATCGAGATCCATGCCGATGGCGAAGGTGCGGATGGGGTGGGGCAGCAGCCTCTGGGCGATGGCACAGACCAGGGAGGAATCCAGACCGCCGGAGAGCAGAAAGCCCACCGGAGCATCCGCGTCCAGGCGCTTTTCGACGCCGTCCATCAGCAGGCGGCGGAGCTTGGCGCAGACCTCCTCCTCCGTTTTCATGGTGAAGTATCCGGCGTAGGCGGGATCCGCGTACTGAACGAATTCGCCGTCGATCCAGTAATGCCCCGGAGGGAAGGGGAGAATGGTTTCGCACAGGCCCAGGAGGTTCTTCGGCTCGCTGGCGAAGGCCCATCCGCCGTCCTCCAGCCTGCCGTAATACAGAGGACGGATGCCGATGGGATCCCGGGCGGCAATGAGCCTGTCCCGCTCTCCGTCATAGAGGATCAGGGCAAACTCCGCGTCCAGCGTCCGGAACATTTCCAGGCCGTATTCATGATAGAGGGGGAGGAGAATCTCGCAGTCGGACTCTCCCCGGATTTCATAGTGCTCCATGAGACGCTCTCTCAGGGGACGAAAGCCGTAGAGCTCGCCGTTGCAGACCACGGCGTCCTTTCCGAGATGGAAGGGCTGCATGCCCCTCTCGTTCAGGCCCATGATGGCCAGGCGGTGAAAACCCAGCACGACTCCGGAGATTTCCTCCAGCCGGCTCATATCCGGTCCGCGGGAAAGGGTGCGGCTGAAGCATTCGTCGATCAGGGACCGGGGAACTCGGGCGCTGGTGAGACCAAGGATGGAACACATGACGATCGCCTCCTGGGGTCAGAATGGGAAGAAAAAGAAAAAGGCAGGGGAGACCCGGAAAGGCTCCCTTGCCCTGCATGGGAGGAATGGTATCATCCCGGAGACGGCTTGTCAAGGCGGAGGGAGGAAAACGGCCGGAAGAAAACAAAGGGAAAACAGGAGGGGTGCTTGACAGCGAAAAAAGGGAATGATATGATCCCCGCATGCAAGGCAAGGGAGCCGGGAACGGCTTTTCTTGCCTGTTTTGATTTTAAAGGGGGGTTCGATGATGAGCAGGTACACGAAGGAAGAGATCATCCGCATGGTTCAGGAGGACGACGTTGAGTTCATCCGCATGCAGTTTACGGACATTTTCGGCCAGCTGAAGAACGTGGCGATTACGGCCAGCCAGATCGGGAAGGCCGTGAACAACGAGATCATGATCGACGGAAGCTCCATCGAGGGGTTCGTGCGGATCAACGAGAGCGATCAGTACCTTCACCCGGATCTGGACACGTTTGCGATTCTGCCCTGGCGCCCGCAGCATGGCAAGGTGGCCCGGCTGATCTGCGATGTGTACAATCCGGACGGAACCCCCTTCGCGGGAGATCCCAGGGGCGTGCTGAAAAAGGTGCTGGCGGAGGCGGCCGAAATGGGCTACTCCTTCAACGTGGGGCCGGAATGCGAATTTTTCCTCTTCCAGACGGACGAGCACGGAAAACCGACCACGGAGACGTCCGACGAGGCCGGATACTTCGATCTGGGACCGCTGGACCACGGGGAAAGCACCCGCCGGGAAATCTGCATGGCGCTGGAGCAGATGGGCTTTGAAATCGAGGCCAGCCATCATGAGGTCGCGGCGGGACAGCACGAGATCGATTTCAAATACGCGGATGCGCTGTCCTCCGCGGACAACATCATGACCTTCAAGCTGGCGGTCAAAACCCTGGCGCAGAAGAACGGCCTGCACGCGACGTTCATGCCCAAGCCGGTGTTCGGCATCAACGGCAGCGGCATGCATACCAACATGAGCCTGTTCCGGGACG
>CAMOGC010000123.1 GCA_946613955.1 uncultured Clostridia bacterium | reverse complement strand
GTTCTCCTTTCTTCTTATCCCCGCCCTTGCCGGGCGCACGCCTATCTTACACCCGAAGAGCTGTTTTTTCAATGGTTTTTTGTGTCCCCGGCGCCGGGCTTTCCCGTCCGGAAGCGCGTTTTTGTTTCCCGGTCTTCCCGTCGGGCGGTGCGCTGTTTTTTTCTGTTTTTCCGTCCGAAGCCGCTCCGTTTTTTTCCGGCTTTCCCTCCTGCCGTCGGGCCGCTTAGACGCGCTTTACCCTTTTTTCTTTCGGCCCTTATTGCCGGCCATCAGGGTGAAAATCCCCACCAGGATCCAGAAGCCGCCCAGAATCCCCAGCAGCACCTTGGATTCAATCGGCAGCCCGGCCTGCGGCCGCAGACCGCCTTCCGCTCCCCCGTCCTCCGTCCGGATCTGATCCAGCCGATAAAGCCTGGTCATATCGCTGAACAGCCCGTCCAGGAAGGCGTCGTTCATTTCCTTCTTCCGCCGGGCGGCCTTGGCCGTCTGCTCGATCATCTCCCCCGCCGCCTGGCGAAGGGAGGTGCTGCCGTTGAAAACCGGGGTCACGAAGGTGTCGCCCATGTGGCGCATCAGCAGCTCGCTGGCCTCGATCTTGACGGCGTAGTGCTCCCGGTTGTCCTCCCCCTTCCGGGCCAGATAATCCTGATACTCAGGGCTATTTTGCGCCTTCAGGGTCACAGGGAGGTATCCCTCGGTCTGGGCGTAGGCGATCTGCACCCGGTTGGTCAGCAAAAACTGGACGAAGAGCCAGCTGGCCAGCACCTGCTGGCTGTCCTCCTTGGAGAAGATGCACACGCTGGGCCCCTGGCTGATCATCTTCGGGTGCTCCGGGTCAAACTGGGGAATCGGCCGCACCGCCGTTTCAAAGGGAACGATCTGATCCTGATGGATATCCAGCAGCGGAGCGTCGCTGCCCATCCAGGTGGCCCCGGCGGTGGAGTCGATGGCGAAGACGCACTGCCCGGCGTTCAGGAAATTGCCCGGATAGCCGCTGATGCTGAAGGTAGAGAAGGCGCGGCTCTGGGCGTGGGAATAGATTTCCCGCAGGAGGCCCCGGGTTTCCCCGTTGAAGATCAGCACCTCCCCGCCGGCGGTGGAATAGGGCGCCCCCTTCTGCTGCAGCATGGAGATCATCATATTGTCCGTGCTCTTATACATGAAGGGAATCAGGGTTTTCTGCCCGTTAAGCAGGAAATTGCCGTCCGCGTCCTTCTCCATGGCCTTTTCGGACACTTCCCAGATGAAATCCCAGGTGGGCACGTCGGGCACCTGGTATCCAAGCTTTTCCACGAAATCCCGGTTGATGTAGAGGGCCTCGGTGCTCCGCATATAGGGCATGGCGTACTGTTTTCCGCCGATGACGCCCTCCTTCAGGAATTCCGGAACGATTTCCTCCCGCGTCGGCCCCTCGAACTTCAGTTCCTTTCCGCCCAGGCCGTACAGGGGATCGTCCATCAGGTCGTCCAGGGGCACCACCACGTTGCTTCCCGTCATATAGGTGGCGATATGGTCCGGGTAGGTGATGCAGACGTTGGGCGTCGTGTCGGTCGAGATATTGGTGATGACATCGTTATAGATCTGGTTATAGTCCGTATAGGGCCGGATGGTCACGGTGATGTTGGGATAGAGGGTCTCGAAGTCTTCGATGGCCTTCCGGTAAATCTCCGCCTGGGTTTTGTTGGTGTCGTTCTTGGCCCAGAAGATGATTTCCACCGGTTTGCTTTCGTCGAACCGCTCGGAAATCACGAACGCGCTCCGGTCCACCTTGCCGTGGCAGGCCGCCAGCATCGGAACGATCAGGAGCAGAACCATCGCCAGCGCGATCCGCTTTTTCATCCCTTCGTCCCCCCTCTCGAAACTCCGGCCATGATCTTCTTCCGGAAAATCAGGAAGAGGATGATCAGCGGCGCGCTGATCACCACCACCGCCGCCATCATGGCGGGGGTATTTTCCCGGCCGGCGCCGTTTTCCCGCAGCTCCTGGATGCCGTTGGAAACCAGGAAGTAGTTCTGGTCAAAGGTAATCAGCCGGGGCCACACGTAGCTGTTCCAGCATTCGATGACCTTCAGGATGACGATGGTCACGATGGTGGGCTGGGCGATGGGAACCATGACCCGCAGCAGGTATTTCAGATCGCTGGTGCCGTCGACCTTCGCCGCGTTGTACAGCTCGTCGGGAATGGATTCGAAGTTTTCCTTCAGCAGATAGATGTAGAACACGCTGGTGACCGAGGGCAGGATCAGGCCCAGATAGGTGTTGCGCAGGTGCCAGTTGACGATGGTGACGTAATTGGTGATGATAACCAGCTCCGTCGGAATCATCATCAGGCTCAGAAACAGGGCGAAAACCGCGTTCCGTCCCTTGAATTCCAGCCGGGCAAAGGCGAAGGCGGCCGGGACGATGACCAGCATCATCAGCCCCGTCGTCGCGACGGTAAAGACGATGGTGTTAAAGAAATACCGCGCCAGCGGCACATCGGTAAACACGGCCCGATAGTTTTCCAGCGTCGGATTGGGCGTCCAGAAGCGGGGAATGTATTCGCTGTTATAGGCCGCGAGGCTCTTGACGCTGGTCAGGATCATCCAGTAAAACGGAAACAGCACGATGATCGCCCAGATCACCAGGAACAGGACAATGAACGCCTTCCCCACGGCGCTGCTTTTCTTTTCAACGTTCATCCCGCCACCCCCTTATACATACTGAACCGTCTTCCGGCTGACGGTCAGGTTGATATAGGTGATGGTAAAGACGATGCCGAAGAGGATCAGCGCCGCGGCCGCCGCGTAGCTGGGATAGCCGCCGCTGTTGCCATAAAGCATGTCATACACATAGCCGACGATGGTGTTCATTCCGGCGTTGTTCAGATTGGTGCCGAAGATGGCGACCTCGTCGCTGTAGGCCTTGAAGGCGCCGATGAACCCGGTGATGATCAGATAAAAGACCGTGGGGCTGATCATGGGCAGGGTGATTTTCCGGAAAATACGGAAGCTGGAGGCGCCGTCGACCTTCGCGGCCTTGTAGTAATCCGGGTTCACGCTGGCCAGGGCGCTGGTCAGGATCAGGATCTTGAAGGGCATGACGACCCAGATCGTGTAAAAGCACATGACGAACATCTTCGCCCAGTAGGGGCCCTCGATGAAGTCCACCCCGGTTCCGCCCAGCCGGGTAATCAGCAGGTTCACCAGCCCCTCCGAATAATCCGTCTTCCGGAACAGGATCATGAACACCAGCCCCACCGCCAGCGTGTTGGTCACGTAGGGCAGGAAGTAGATCGTCTGGAACAGCTGCTGCAGGCGGCGGATGGAGCTGAGCCCAAGGCTGATCAGCAGGGAGAAGCCCGTGCTCAGGGGCACGGTAATAATCACGATGAGGAAGGTGTTCTTCAGCGCCTGCACGAAATAGGGATCGCTCAGAACGTATTGAAAGTTGGCCAGGCCGATGCCCGTGGCCTCCTGGCGGGCGAAATTATAGTTTTCTTCCACCGAATAGACGCATACGTCGATCAGGGGATAGACCATGAAGACCCCGAGAAAGAGGATCGCAGGCAGCAGATACAGCCAGGCCTTCCAGTTGTTCTTTTTCATAGCCGCACCTCGCTTGCCCGGTCGAAAAGGTGCACCTTGCGGGGCTTCAGGGAAAAGCGCACCGTCCGGCTTCCGGCGGGAACGCTGTTCTCCGCGCTGATGATGGCCCGCATGTTCCGGCCGGTCATCCTTTCATGGGTGCAGACCACGCTGACGTCCCGGCCCATGACCTCCACCCGGTCCAGCTGGCAGGTGAAGGGGCCGTTTTCGTCCAGGATGAAGCCCTCCGGCCGGATCCCGACCCAGACGGCGCCCTCCCGGATTCCGGGAGCGTCCATCACCGCCTCCTGCCCGATATACAGCCGGCCGCGCCGAACGTCCCCCTCCAGGGTGTTGATGGCCGGCGTCCCCAGGAACTGGGCGACGAACAGGTTCCCCGGCTCGTCGTAGACCTCCTGCGGCCGGCCGATCTGATTCACGATTCCGTCCCTCATGACGATGATCAGGTCGGAAATGCTCATGGCCTCCTCCTGATCGTGCGTTACGAAAATGGTCGTCACGCCGGTCTCCCGCTGGATCCGGCGCAGCTCCTCCCGCGTCTGCAGCCGCAGGCGGGCGTCCAGATTGCTCAGCGGCTCGTCCAGCAGCAGCACATTGGGAATCTTGACCAGGGCCCTGGCGATGGCGACCCGCTGCTGCTGCCCGCCGGAAAGCTCCCGGGGCTTGCGGTCCATGAGCTGGTCGATCTGCACCAGCCCGGCCGCCTCGACCGCCTTGCGGTGCATCTCTTCCTTGCTCATCTTCCTGCTTCCCTTGAGGTTCTGCAGGGGGAAGATGATGTTCTGCTCCACCGTCAGATGGGGATAGAGGGCGTAGTTCTGGAACACCAGTCCGATGCCCCGCTCCTCGGGCGGCAGCTCTGTCACGTCCCGGTCTCCAAAGAAGATTTTTCCCCTCGTGGGCGTCTCCAGCCCGCTGATCAGATTCAGCGTGGTGCTCTTGCCGCATCCGCTGGGGCCCAGCAGGCCTACCAGCTGCCCGTCGGGAATCTCAAAGCTGAAGTCGTTGACCGCAACGACTTCCTTCCCCTTTTCCTGGCGGGACGCGAAAACCTTGGTCAGATGATCCAGCACTACTTTCATATTCTTTGACTTCCTCCCCTTCTTGGCCCCTGTTACTCCTCCATGTCCAGCACGTCCAGCCCCTCCGGAAGCTCCACATCCAGGTCGTCTTCCTCCTCCGTCATGACCTCCCGGATGGCGGCCTCCGCCGTGGGATCCGGATCTCCAAGCGGATCTTCCAGCTCCCCGGGCGTCTCCGGCTCCGGCTCTTCCTCCTCGTCCCCGATGAGCTTATAATTCATCATCAGCGTCCGCTTCTGGCCAAGCAGCTCCGCCTCGATTTCGGCCAGACGCTTCTGGCGGTTGACCCGGATGACCCGGCCGTTGATCTTCTTGAGCAGGGTGTCTGTGATATGGATAAAGTCCCCTTCGCTGACGGCCTCCATCAGATCGATCTTCCCGTCCAGCTCCCCGACGGTTTCGGAGAATTCCAGGTCCACGCCCCGCAGATAGCCGTCGGGCTCCCG
>CAMOGC010000122.1 GCA_946613955.1 uncultured Clostridia bacterium | reverse complement strand
ACGCCGCCCTGAAGGCGCCGGAAAAGCCCGCCTATGACGTGCTGATGGACGAATATGAGAAGGGCGCCTCCATGGAGACGCTGGATCCCTTCTTCCGGAGACTGCGGGACGATCTGGCCCCGGTGATCCGGGAGGTGGCCGCGAGGGAAAAGCCCGTTCCCGCCTTTCTGAAGCAGGCCTGGCCCGTCGAGAGGCAGCGCGTGTTTTCGGAGAAAATCATGGCGCTGGAGGGGATCGACCCGCTGAACTGCACCCTGGGGGAGACGGAGCATCCCTTCACCAACGGCATGAATAAATGGGATGTGCGCATCACCACCCACTATCACGAGGATAATCCCTTCGCCAGCATGTACAGCGTCATTCATGAGGGCGGCCACGCGCTGTATGAACTGAACGTGCGGGACGAGCTGCAGTTCACCTGCCTGCACGGGGGCGTGACGATGGGCATTCATGAAAGCCAGTCCCGCTTCTATGAGAACCTTATCGGACGCAGCCGCGCCTTCTGCGCGCCGCTGCTGAAGATTCTGCGGGAGGTTTTTCCGGAGCAGATCGGCTCCCTGACGGAGGAGGAGCTGTATTCCGCGATCAATCTGTCCAAACCGTCCCTGATCCGCACGGAGGCGGACGAGCTGACCTATTCCCTGCACGTAATGATTCGCTACGAGATCGAGAAGGCCATGATCGCCGGGGATCTGACGGTAAAGGATATTCCCGGGGAATGGAACCGGATGTACAGGGAGGTGCTGGGCGTGGAGGTGCCGGACGACCGGCGGGGCTGCCTGCAGGACAGCCACTGGTCCTTCGGCGGCATCGGGTATTTCCCCTCCTACGCGCTGGGCAGCGCCTACGGCGCGCAGATGCTTCGGGAGATGGAAAAGACCGTGAACGTCTGGGACAGTGTGGCCCGGGGGGATCTGTCCCCGGTTACGGCCTGGCTGAAAGAGCGGATTCATCAGTACGGCTCCCTGAAAAAGCCGGGTGAGCTGCTGCCGGCTGCGATGGGCGGGCCGCTGGACGCGGGGGTTTATACCGGGTATCTGAAGAAGAAATACAGCGAGCTGTATCATCTGTGACGAAAAGGCCGGGCAAGCGGGGGCGAGGAGGAAGGCGGGACGGACGCGATCATCCCGGGCTTCCCGAACCGCATCCCGCGGGGAAACGGAAAGAGACCCATCATAAAAAGAAAAGAGGAAAGCAACGATGAACAGGCAGACACAGGATACGATTTGCGTTCAGGGAGGCTACACGCCGGGGAACGGCGAACCGCGGCAGATCCCGATCGTTCAGTCCACCACGTTCAAATACAATACGGGGGAGGACATGGCCAGGCTGTTCGACCTGGAGGCCGCGGGGTATTTTTACACCCGGCTGCAGAACCCCACGAACGATTACGTGGCGGCGAAGATCGCGGCGCTGGAGGGCGGATCCGCGGCGATGCTGACGTCCTCCGGCCAGGCGGCGAATTTCCTGGCCATCTTTAACCTGGCGGGATGCGGGGATCATATTGTGGCCTCCTCCAGCATTTACGGCGGCACCTTCAACCTGATCAGCGTCACCATGGCCCGCATGGGGATCGAGGTGACCTTCGTATCCCCGGACTGCACGGAGGAGGAGCTGAACGCCGCCTTCCGGGACAACACGAAATGCGTTTTTGGCGAAACGATCGCCAATCCGGCCCTGACCGTGCTGGATATCGAGCTTTTCGCCCGGGCGGCGCACAGCCACGGCGTGCCGCTGATCGTGGACAATACCTTCCCGACGCCGGTCAACTGCCGGCCGATTGCATGGGGCGCGGATATCGTAACCCATTCCACCACCAAATACATGGACGGGCACGGGGCGGCGGTGGGCGGCGCCATCGTCGACAGCGGCAAATTCGACTGGATGGCGCACGCGGAGAAGTTCCCGGGATTCTGCACGCCGGACGAGAGTTATCACGGGATCACCTATGCCGAGAAATTTGGCCAGGAGGGCGCGTTCATCACCAAATGCACCGCGCAGCTGATGCGGGATCTGGGATGCATTCAGTCCCCGCAGCACGCGTTCTATCTGAACCTGGGGCTGGAAAGCCTGCACGTGCGCATGGCGCGGCATTGCGAAAACGGCCAGGCGGTGGCGGAATACCTCTCCGGCCATCCCAAGGTTACCAGGGTCAATTACTGCGGCCTGCCCGGGGATCCGTACCACGAGCGGGCGCGGAAGTATCTGCCGAAGGGCTCCTGCGGAGTGGTCAGCTTCGAGCTTTCCGGAGGCCGGGAAGCGGCCCAGGTCTTTATGAACAGCCTGCGCCTGGCGGCGATCGAAACCCATGTGGCCGACGCCCGGACCTGCTGTCTGAATCCGGCCTCCACCACCCATCGCCAGATGACGGACGAGCAGCTGGCGGCGGCGGGGGTTCCCGCGGGCCTGGTAAGGATGAGCTGCGGCCTGGAGAGCAAAGAGGATCTGATCGCCGACATCGCCCAGGCGCTGGAGAAAATCTGACGCGGCCGAATCGGATTCGGAACGTGTTCCGCGAGAGAGGAAAGGGGGAAAAGCGATGCCACCTCCAGGCGGCCGGATGGCCAGAGGATTTCTGACGGAGGAAGAAAAAAAGAACAGGCCCAAGGTCACCAGGGCCCTGCTGGCAAGGGTTTTCAGCTATCTGAAACCCTACTGGCGCCAGCTGCTCCTGGTGCTGGCGTGCATTATCGTCTCTTCCATCCTTTCGCTGTTTCCCTCCATCCTGACGGGGAAAATCCTGGATGAGGGGCTGATCGGGCGGAACCTGCGGGCGCTGATTACCTATATTCTGCTGTCTTTGGGCATGACGCTGGGAGCCAACCTGATCGGCGTGGCGGAAAGCTATCTGAACACCTGGGTGGCGCAGCATATTTCCTACGATATGCGGAACCAGATGTACGGACATCTCCAGAAGATGAGCCAGCGCTTCTTCACCTCCACCAACCAGGGGGATGTGATCACCCGGATGACCAGCGACATCAGCGGGGTGGAAAGCGTGGTAACCAACACCTTCACCAGCATCCTGTCCAACGCGCTGACGCTGGTGGTGGCGGTGGTGGCCATGTTTCAGAAAAACTGGATCCTGGCGCTGATCGGGGTCGTGATCGTACCGCTGTTCACGCTGCCGACCCGGATGGCCGGAAAGGCCCGATGGAAGCTGGCGGGGAAGGCGCAGGCGTGCAACGATGAAATCAACGGCATCCTGAACGAGACGCTTTCCGTGTCCGGGCAGCTGCTGGTCAAGCTGTTCGGCCGGGAAAAGGACGAGTATAACCGCTACCGGGAAGTGAACGGCCGGATGATCCGCCTGAACATCAAGGAGCGGATGGCGGGCCGGTGGTTTTTCGTGGTGCTGAGCACGCTGACCAGCATCGGGCCGATGCTTTTGTACCTGGTGGGCGGCATCCTCATGATGCGGCACGGCGCGGATCTGACCGTCGGCGATATCACGGTGCTGGTGGCGCTGCTGGGACGGATGTACGGGCCGGTAAACAACCTGCTGAATATGCAGGTGGACTGGATCCGGGCCATGGCGATGTTTACCCGCATCTTTGAATACTTCGATATGCCCGTCGAAATCGACAACCCCGCGCATCCGGTGCTGCCCAAGGTCCATACGGGCGAAGTGCGGTTCGAGCATGTTTCCTTCGCCTATACGAAGGACCGGCCGATTCTCCGGGATGTTTCGTTTGAACTCAGGAGCGGGGACTGCGTGGCGATCGTCGGCCCCAGCGGCAGCGGCAAGAGCACCATCGTGAACCTGATTCCGCGGCTGTGGGACGTGACCGACGGGCGGGTGCTGTTTAACGGCGTCGACGTGCGGGAGCAGGATCTTCAGGCCCTGCGGGGAGAGATCGGCGTGGTAACCCAGGAGACCTACCTGTTCAACGGCTCCATCCGGGACAACCTCCTTTACGCCAGGCCGGGCGCGACGGAGGAGGAGATGATCGAGGCCTGCAAAAAGGCCAATATCTGGGATTTCATTTCCCGCCAGCCGGAGGGGCTGGACACCATGGTCGGAAACCGGGGGCTGAAGCTGTCCGGGGGCGAGAAGCAGCGGATTTCCATCGCCCGGGTGCTTTTGAAGGATCCGGCGCTGCTGATTTTCGACGAGGCCACATCGGCGCTCGATTCGATTTCCGAAAGCCTGATTCAGGAGGCCATCAATCCGCTGATCGAGAGCAGAACCAGCATCCTGATCGCCCACCGTCTGTCCACGATTCTGGCGGCGGACGAGATCCTCGTCGTCCGGGACGGGGAGATCGCCGAGCGGGGACAGCACGCGGATCTGGTTCATGCCGGCGGAACCTATCAGGAGCTGTATGAGACGCAGTTCAAGATCGGGGAAGCGATGAAGGAAACGGTGGCGAAAAAATGCTGAAGACATATATCTGGGACCTGGACGGAACGCTGCTCGACTCGTACGGATCGATTGTGTCCAGCCTCGCGGACGTGGCGGGAGAGTGCGGCGTGAACGATTCCCATGAGGACATCCTGCGGGCGGTCAAGATGGGGGCGGTCTCCGCTTATCTGAAGAACCTTTCGTCCGTCAGCGGGCGGGACTATCAGGGACTGTACCGGCGCTACCGGGAAATCAGCCATGAGCGGCTGGGGGAGATCCGCCTGATTCCCGGGGCCTTGGAAACGCTGGACGGCCTGCGGGCGCGGGGGGCGGAGCATTTCGTCTATACGCACCGCGGCGCCTCCACGGGGCCGCTGCTGGGAAGGCTCGGCCTGACTGGCTGCTTCCGGGAAATCGTGACCTTTGAGATGGGACTGAAGCCGAAGCCCTCCGGCGAAGGCGTGACCTATCTGGTTCGGAAATACGGGCTGGAGAAGGAGAAAACCGCCTATGTGGGCGACCGCGCGATCGACGTCCTGTGCGCGAAGGACGCGGGGGTCAACGCCATCCTGTACTGTCCGGAGGATTCCTGCGTCGCGCCCACGGGGGAGGAAAGTGTTATCAGGCGGCTGCAGGACCTGCTGGAGGCGGCGACCGGAAAGCGGGCTCCGGGTTTCCAGGGCTGAGGCGGCTGTCTCCGGAGCCGCGGAGGTGAGCGCCCGCCCCGTGAACAGTAGCGGCGGACATCCGCTTTTCACGGGAAATCTTCC
>CAMOGC010000121.1 GCA_946613955.1 uncultured Clostridia bacterium | reverse complement strand
GCCAGACCATGCCCACCGCGATACCCAACAGGATTCCCAGAATCATGCTGAACAGAAACCAGTTGTTTTTAAGAAACTTCAGCATAGATTATTTCCCTCCAGTTTTAATCGTTTCTGATCCTGCATTTCATCGAGATTATACTCAGGGGTCCATGCACTTGCAACGATAATGTAACATCGTCGATTCCCGACTTCAGCCCGACTTGAGATTGAAATGTCCCACTTCCCACCGGGAGCCTCGAAATGAAACAAGGTTGAACATCGCCTCTTCTGCTATATATCGAAGAACTGGCAGGAACGACACTGCCAGTTGAGGATTCTGTTTCGCATAACTGCCGTTTGTCATCTCTGTGCTCCGTCAGGCGCGCTCATTTCCCCGCGGATGCTCCGCTCCATCCGGCTGCGTATTTCGTCCCTGCTCAGCCCCCTGCTGAAAAGATAATACAGCTTGGCAACTGCGGCCTCCGTAGTAATGTCATAGCCGCTGATCGCGCCGGCCTCCTTCAGGGCCGACGATGTTTCATAGGCGCCGAGGGCGACCGTGCCATGAGGGCACTGGGAGCATACGATGATGACGGTGCCGTTCTCGCTGGCTTTCCGAATGATGGGCAAAAGTGCGTCCGCGTTTCCGGGAATGTTTCCGGCCCCGAAGGTTTCAATCACGATTCCTTTCAGCTTCTCCGTCATGATGGACTGAAAAAGGTCAAACTGAATACCGGGGAAAACCTTGATGACGCCGATGGGGATATCCGTAAGTGGCTGAAGCTCAAATTTACCCTCCGCCGCGGGAAGCAGCAGGCTCTGATTATACCGGATATGAATTCCCGCCTCCGCCAGCGGGGGGTAATTGGGAGAGATAAAGGCTGCGAGATCGTCCGCGGAGTATTTCAGTGTCCGGTTGCCCCGGAGCAGTTTCCCGCCGAAATACAGGCAGACCTCATGCACGGAATCATTCGCGGCAATCAGCAGCGCGTTGACCAAATTATCCCTCGCGTCATTTCGAAGCTCGCACAGAGGGATCTGCGAGCCGGTCAGGATCACAGGCTTTCTGTTTTTGCGCAGCATGAAGGAAAGCGCGGAGGCGGTATAGGCCATGGTGTCCGTGCCATGAAGAATAACAAAGCCGTCATATTGCTGATAGTGTTCCGCTATCATCCTGCCGATCGTGTTCCATTCCCGAACGGTGATGTTGGACGAGTCCAGGAGCGGATTCATGTCCACCACCTCCCACGAGGGCATGGCCGGATGCCTCAGCTCCGGCAGCGTATTCAGCAGGGTATGAAATCCCTCCCCCTGAGGCGCGTAGCCGTAGGCCGTCCTGGCCATACCGATCGTTCCGCCGGTATAGATAATGAGTACATGCTTTTTCATCCTGCCCGCCCCCGTTCGCTGTCCGTATCCTTTGCCTTCCAATTTTTCTTCCGTGCACCCCTTGCCTGCCGCCTGTCTCTGGGAAGCATGCGTCGGAGCAGGGGCAGACGTTGACTTCTTTTTCACGAAGTGATAATATGCCCGAGGGTTGCTGCGTGCAGCCGATTGGATTGATCTGAGGGGGAAATACGCCCTGAGCCGCTTCCAGGGACCCGGGCGTATTTCTTTTTTTCTCCCGCGGCCGTACAGGGACGGTGCCGGGAACGGGATATGGAAGGAGGAGCCTCCCCATGAACCAGATTGTCGCTTATATCGAAGAGAACCCCATTCTTTCCCAGATCCTTCGATTCGTGTTTTCCGCCGCCGCCGCGGGCCTGCTGGTGTTTGTGCTGCTGCGCCTGACCCGCAGGATTTTCCGGGATATTCGGAAAAAAAAGTTGGATATCAATACCCAGTTTGGGGAAAAGATTGTCCGCTTTCTGATCATCTTCCTGGCGGTCATGTGGATCGTGCTGTCCAACGATCTGACCCGGCCCTTTGGCCAGTCCCTCTTTACCAGCGCCGCCGTCATCGCCGCCATCGCCGGCTTCGCGGCCCAGTCCGTCCTGGCGGATCTGATCAGCGGCATTATCATCAGCGTGACCAAGCCCTTCGTGGTGGGAGACCGGATTGAGCTGGACAACGGGATCGCCGGCATCGTCGTAGACACGGCCCTGCGCCATGTGGTGCTCCGGGGGCTGGACACCCAGACCTATATCATCCCCAACAGCAAAATGAACGGGCACCAGGTCAAAAACATGAGTTACCAGACCACGACCCGATCCGTGGATTTTCGCTTCAGCGTCGCCTATGCGACGGATACGGAGTTTGCGTCCCGGGTCATCCGTCAGGCCATTATGGACAGTCCCTATTCCGTCCCCGGCCGTGTCTACGCGCCTGGCGGGGAGAAGGAATACGCGCAGGTCTATTTTCTCGCTTTCCGGGACAGCTCTCTGGAAATGGGCACGACCGCTTATTACGAGCCGACCGTTTCCACGGAGGTATTCAAAAACGACATCAACACCCGGGTCAAGAAGGCCCTGGAGGCAAACCATATCGAGATTCCGTATCAGTATGTGAACGTGCTGGTGGATCAGCGCGCCGGCGAATGACCCCGCAGGGCTTCAGCTAAGGCCGCGGAATACAGAGCAGCCTTCTGATTGAATGATTAGGGTGTCAAAAAGGTGTATTTTACTTTTCGCTCGTTGGTGAAAGCCTTATAGATCAACTATCTTTGCTTCGGCTTCTTTACGAAGAGGGGCTTTCTGCGCCCAAATCATTTAATGCTATTCCGCGGTTTTCTGGACATTTACCGATCCGCCGGTCACGGACAGCCGGCTTTCAAAGCTCAGCGCGTCGTCCCCGCAGGTGATATGGATGTTCCCGCCGGAAATGGCCACATATCCCCGATCCGGATCCTTTTTGTTGGTGGATTTGATCCCGTCCCGGCCGGCCTGAATCGTCAGTTCGCCGCCGGAAATTTCCACAAAGTCCTTGCCCTTGATGCCGTGGTTCGGAACGGTGACCCGGATCTTCCCGCCTTCGATCTTCAGATCGTCCTTGGATACGATACCGTTCATGGCCCCCGCCTGAACCTCCAGGCTGCCGTTTCCGGATACGGTGAGGTCGCTCCGGCTGAAGATCACGCCGTCCGGCTCGTCCACGTCGGTAAAAACCAGCTCCGTCCCGTCGGACAGGCGGTTTTCCGTCGATTCCACCAGGGAAATCACCGCCCGGGGCGCGCATTCCCCGATCCAGATCGCGGGGCCCGTCCCGTTATGAACGTTCACGCCGTTGAGAAACAGGGTCACCTTCCCCGCCTCCTTGCAGTCGACCCGAATCTGGCCGTTGCTCAGGGAGCCGGAAATCAGATAATCCCCAGGCTGGGAGATGGTCACCGTGGAGCCCTCCGTCTGGATCCCGGCGCCTTCCGCCTGGATTTTCCCGTCCGACAGCTGAATGGGTGTCATTCCTTCTGCGGAGGCCGTGGCCATCATCATCATCATCAGGAGCCCCATCATGATCGCGAAAAGCTTCTTCATTTTTCGTTCCTCCCGGCAGTGTTTCTGCCCTTGAATTCGGTTTCCGGTTCCCGTTTTCCGGGGAAACCGCCTGTTCGGAAAAGTTCTTTCTTCAGGCACGCAAAAACCGTTCCTCCGGTTTGACCGTTCCGCCTATCTCAGCGTCAGAGGCGTCCCTTCCAGCGCGTTCTGGACGGCGGTCATGGTTTTCTGCATGGTCCTGCTCTGGTCGCTGTCCATGCCGTCCGGAGCCGCCCGATCCGCCGCCAGCACCCGGTAATAATACTTGCCGTCCTGCCGGTATCTCCAGGCATAGGTCGGCGTATAGGCGGTTTTGGCAAAGGAGACCGTCCCGTCCTCCCCGACCCTGATCGTCACATGCAGAAGATAGCCCCCGATTCGGCTGGGACCGCTGCGGTTATCGCTCAATAACGTTCCCAGGCTGTAGGCCACCAGTGTCTGCCGCCCGTCCGCGGTCTTGATAAACTCCGCCCGCTGCGGCGTCCGGCTTCCCGCGCCGATAATCATATCCGCGCCGCTGTCGGCGATCTGCTGGGCCAGGGTCAGCTGGCTCTTTTCCGGGTTCTTTCCGCCGACCTTTCCCCAGTTCAGCAAAACGACGACGGCCTGGGCGCCTTCCTGCCGGGCGGCCGCGATATCGGCGGCGATGATCTCCGGGTCCGCCGGAGGAATCATCCAGTCCTCGCTCATCTTTTCCATGTTTTTCAGGGCCCTGGCGGTCAGTCCGTCCGTATACTGCATCATCGCCACCTTCACCCCGTCCGCTTCCCGGATCACATATCGGGGCGCGGAAGCGGATTCCAGAAGGCCCAGCGGCGTAATGCCCCGGTCGCGCAGGGCGCCCATGGTTTTCCGGACGCCATCCCCGCCCTTGTCCCAGGCCTTGAGGAATCCCGTCATGGCAAAGTTGAAGCCGGCGCCTCTCAGCAGGTCCCCCGCGCAGGCGGGAACCACCGTCGCGGAAACCTTTGCATCGTCCAGCAGCAGGTTTTCCAGAAAAACGCCGCTGAAGTCCGCCGTCACCTCCGGCGCCAGCAGCGGAAAGATATCCGTAAAATCATATTTCTGCGAATCGTTCATGTAGGCGCTTTTCCGGATGTTTTCCTCCAGGGCGATGGTTCCCCCGAAGGTCATCGTGACCACGCCGCCGGAAGAGCGGGGCGCCGGCGCCGGCTCTGCCGCCTTCTGTCCTGAGGAGGCGGCCCCGGGAACGGAAGCGGCCGTCTGCCCGGCCTCTGTGCTCTCTCCCGTCGCTGCGGACGAATCCCCCGCCGGCTCTCCGCCGAGGGAAAGCACCTTCCGGCTCAGGGAGGAAAGATCCGCCGGCCGGCCCGAGGAAAGGCGCAGCAGCACGTAGCCGGAGGCGCCAAGAACAAAAACGGTCATCAGCAGCATGAAAACCGTCCCGAAGGACACTTTTCCTCGTTTCCTTCCCGCCATGAGCGCCTCCTTTCCGAATGAATCGAAGGCCGGATATCAAAGCCGGTCTTTCCAATGATTTGGCAGCCGGGTTCAAAAACCGTCCTTACCAATGAGTTGGGGCCGGATTTCAGAAACCGTCCTTACCAGACCTGGCTCAGAATCGCGGCCGCCAGCACGGAGAAAATCATCACCCCGGCAGTAACCAGGCAGATGATCCGCGTCGTCTTTTTCCTTTTGTCTTCCCTTGAAACACTCATCTTCTTCTCTTCCCTTCTTCTCCCCCGGGAATGCCCTCCGTCGGAGGGAGAAATCGTCTGCAAGTATAGCATGATACGGCGCAAAAGGCAAAT
>CAMOGC010000120.1 GCA_946613955.1 uncultured Clostridia bacterium | reverse complement strand
GCTCCCTGCCGAGCTTTGTCTTCGCCTCCATCCGTCCCATGAGCGAGGAATAACATTTTAATCATCAATCCCGCCCTCCCGAAACAGGGGGCGGGGTTTTTTTGATCAAACCCGGTCGATTGAATTTCCCTTCATTTTATGATACCATAATCGGGTTCAGGCGGTTCCTTCCCGCCGGAATCCGTCGGCGCGATGCCGTTGAGAAGCGGAATCATCCCCGACCCTGCCCTGCGAGGGCAGGCATGCCGGCCAAGCCGTAGCCTTCAGGCTCCCCCGGAGCAGCCCCGGCCATCCGCTCGAGGGCGAGCCGCTCCCGGGCCGCTGGCCGGCCTGTCCTCGGGAAGCCGCCCCTGGCGCTGGCGGAATAAGTATGCGAATAAAGGAGAAGAATATGACAAAACTGGAAACAGCCCTGTTGGATCTTTTGCGGGAGGACTGCCGCCTGCCCCTGGAAAAGCTGGCGGTCATGACCGGAACCACCCTGGAAGAGGTGGCCGGCGCCCTGGAAGGCCTGGAAAAGCGCCGGGTGATCCTTCGCTATGCCCCGGTGATCAACTGGGATCTGACGGATCGGGAACGGGTGGAGGCGATGATCGAGGTAAAGGTCACGCCCCAGCGTGACATGGGCTTCGACGCCGTCGCCGCCCGGATTTACCGCTTTGACGAGGTCAAAAGCGTCTATCTGATGTCCGGCGCCTACGATCTGCTGGTGCTGGTGGAAGCCCGGACCCTGCGGGAGCTGGCCTCCTTTGTGTCCGCCAAGCTCAGCACCCTGGAACTGGTAACCGGGACGGCGACCAGCTTTGTCCTCAAACGCTATAAAGAGGAAGGCGTCGTTTTCGAGGGCGGCGAGTCGGACAGCCGGCTGGTGATTTCGCCGTGACCTACGAGCGCTTTCTCAATCCCGCCATTGCCGCCGTCCCGCCCAGCGGTATCCGGCGTTTCTTCGACCTGGCCGCCGGAAGGAAGGATACGATCTCCCTGGGCGTGGGCGAGCCGGATTTCAAAACGCCCTACCATATCCGGAACGCGGCCATCAATTCCCTGATCGACGGGGAAACCCAGTATACCGCCAACCGGGGGCTCCTTTCCCTTCGCCGGGAAATCAGCCTGTATCTGAAAGGGCGCTATGATCTGTCCTACGATCCGGACTCCGAGATTCTCGTAACCGTCGGCGCCAGCGAGGCCATCGACGCGGCGCTCCGCGCCATGCTCCGCCCCGGGGATGAGGCGCTGGTGCCGGAGCCCAGCTATGTTTCCTATTCCCCCAGCGTGATCTTCGCCGGCGGCACCCCGGTGGGCGTCGTAACCCGCCAGGAGGACGAATTCCGCCTGAAGCCTGAATATCTGGAGGCCGCCATTACGCCCCGGACGAAACTGCTGATCCTTCCCTATCCCAACAACCCCACCGGGGGCATCATGGAGCGGGAGGATCTGGAGGCGCTGATCCCCATCATCCGGAAGCACGACCTCATGGTGGTCTCCGATGAAATCTATTCCGAGCTGGTTTACGGCGGCAAAGAGCATGTTTCCTTCGCCTCCCTCCCGGGGATGGCGGAGCGGACCATGACCATCAACGGCTTCAGCAAAGCCTTTGCCATGACGGGCTGGCGCGTGGGCTACGCCTGCGGCCCGAAGGAGATCCTCTCCGTCATGAACAAGATTCACCAGTACGGCATCATGTGCGCCCCCCGGATGGGCCAGGTGGCCGCCGCGGAAGCCCTGCGGCTGGGCCGGGAAAACGGCTATGAGGACGTGCTGCGCATGCGGGAAAGCTACGACCGGCGCCGCCGCCTGATGGTGGAAAGCTTCCGGGCCATGGGGCTGGACTGCTTCGAGCCCTACGGCGCCTTCTATGTCTTCCCCTCCGTCCGCTCCACCGGGCTGTCCAGCGAGGAATTCTGCTCCCGCCTGCTGATGGAAAAGAACGTGGCCGCGGTGCCCGGAAACGCCTTCGGCCCCAGCGGCGAGGGGAACATCCGCTGCTGCTACGCGACGGCCCTGGATAAGCTGAATGTGGCGCTGGACCGGATCGCGGACTTTGTAAAGGAGGTTTCGCCCTGATGTTCAAACGGATGGCGGCTTTTCTGGCCGCGCTGCTGCTTCTCCTTCCCGCAGCCTTCGCGGAGGGGGACGATGACGACGATCTGATGATCGAGGATATCGTCGAGGGGGTCGTGTCCGAAAAGCAGGAGGTTCTGGATTCCGACGGATCCTCTATCCTGACCGTAACCTGTACCGGGGATTTCACCATCGGGGGCGACAATTTCCATAAAAAGGACATTTTTGCTCCCGAGCTCAAGGCCCATGACGGGGACATCAATTTTGTTTTCGATAACACCCGGGACATCTTTAAGGAAGACGATCTGACCCTGATCAATTTCGAGGGTACGCTGACGGATTCGACCTATGTTCCCTCCCGGAAGCAGAAAAACCAGTTTCTCTTCAATATCTCCCCCTCCTATGTCTCCGTCCTGGCGGACAACGGCGTGGAAGCCGTCTCCCTGGAAAACAACCATGTGGAGGATCACGGGGACGAGGGATACGCGGAAACCCAGCAGGTGCTGACAGACGCGGGCATCGTCTGGTCCAATTCGGAGCATATGGGCGTTTTCGAATGCAAAGGCATCCAGGTGGCCATGCTCTCCTACCTGTGCATCGACCGCTACGATTCCCTCTGGGAGAAGGTGCCCGCGGACATCGCCGCCGCCAAGGCCGCCTATCCCCTGGTCATCGTTTCCTTCCACTGGGGAAACGAGAAGGACTATGTTCCCACCAATAACCAGATCCGGATGGGCCGTCTGGCGGTGGACGCCGGGGCGGACCTGGTCGTCGGCCATCATTCCCACAGGCTCAACCCCATCGAGCAGTACAAGGGCGTCTACATCTGCTATTCCCTGGGGAATTTCTGCTTCGCCGGTAATTCCAGACCCGACGACATGAGCAGCTTTATCTTCCAGATCCGTTTCAAGGTCAAGGACGGGGTCTGCACCTCCAAGGGCTTCCGGATCATTCCCATCCGGATCTCCTCCCGGGAAAAGACCAACGATTTTATCCCCACGCCCTACCCCGTCGGCGCCAAAACCGATTCGGTTATTTCAACTCTCCGGGCCAATGGGAAAAAGCTGGAATACGCCGTCGTCGACTATCCCCTCGAATGGAGCAAATAACGAAACGCGGGAGCCGTTCGCTTCGTTTGAAAGAACGGAGAGGGCGGTTCTTTTTCTGCCATAAACGGCTGCCTCGCGCTGTGTCGGCCGCCGTCTTCCCGCGGCCGCGCTGAAAGGATGAGATGATGAACGCTTCTGTTTTGCTGGATCTGTGTGCCGCCTCCGGCATTGATTTTTTTGCCGGCGTTCCCGATTCCCAGCTCAAGGGCCTGTGCGATGAGCTCTTTGCCCGCTTTGGAACCGGCGGAAAACGGCATATCGTCGCCGCCAACGAAGGCGGCGCCATCGGCCTTTGCGCCGGGCATTACCTGGCCTGCGGCCGGCCCGCCCTGTGTTATATGCAAAACAGCGGTCTGGGCAACGCGATGAACCCCCTCGCTTCCCTGATGGATCCGAAGGTCTACGGCCTGCCCTGTCTGCTGGTCATCGGCTGGCGGGGCGAGCCCGGCGTCCATGACGAGCCCCAGCATGTAAAGCAGGGGGAAATCACCCTGGGCCAGCTGGAGCTGCTGGACATTCCCTACGCTGTTCTGTCCGCCGACACTTCCGAGGAAGCCTTCCGCGGGGACTTTGCCCGTCTTTCCTCCGCCCTGGCCGCCGGCCGGTGCGCCGCCATCGTCGTGCGGAAGGGGGCCCTGGTTTCCGATCGGAAGCCGGGCTATGCCAACGGGTTCCGGATGACCCGGGAATCCGCCGCGGAAATCATCCTCTCCTCCGCCGGCCCCGAGGATGTCTTTGTCTCCACCACCGGGAAACTCTCCCGGGAAATCTTTGAAATCCGGGAGCGCCGGGGCGAGGATCACCGCCGGGATTTCCTGACCGTGGGCTCCATGGGGCACGCCTCCATGATCGCCCTGGGGATCGCGCTGGAAAAGCCCGATCGGCGGGTCTGGTGTCTCGATGGGGACGGCGCCCTCCTGATGCATCTGGGCAGCCTTCCCGTTATCGGACGCGCCCGTCCCGAAAACCTGACGCATGTCGTGATCGACAATCAGGCCCATGAAACCGTGGGCGGCATGCCCGTTTGCGATCGGAGCCTGCGCGTACCCGATCTGGCGAAGGCCGCGGGATACGCCCGGGTGGTGACCGCGGAGGACGAGGCATCCCTTCGCGAAGCGCTCCGAGGGCTTGAGGCCTCCGGCGGGCCTTCCCTCCTGGCCGTCCGCTGCGCCTGCGGCGCCAGAAAGGATCTCGGCCGCCCCACCGTTCCCCCCCACCGGAACCGTGAGGCCTTCATGGCTTTTCTGAAGGATTGAGGCTGTTCTTCCCGGAAAAAGTTTTGTGAATCTCTTCACAAATCGGAGGAAATATGCTATACTTCCGGTCGAAACCCAACCCCTGGTTGCTGGATACGCTTCCTCCATGGTTGTTTTCTTGACGCCATAGTATGGAAAGGCACAGCTCAATTCCAATGGCGCGGGTAAACATCATTTTATTCAGGAGGATGATCCACGATGTATGAAGACAAGACGCTGACCTGCCGTGACTGCGGAAACGAATTCGTTTTCTCCGCCAGTGAACAGGCGTTCTTCGCCGAAAAAGGCTTCCAGAACGAGCCCAGCCGCTGCCCCGCCTGCCGGGCCGCCCGCCGCGCCCAGAATGGCGGCAGCGGTGCCCGCCAGATGTACAAGGTGATCTGCGATGGCTGCGGCCGCGAGACCGAAGTTCCCTTCCAGCCCCGGGGCGATCGTCCCGTGTACTGCCGCGAGTGCTTCGAAGCCCAGCGTCAGCGCCAGTATTAATCCGATTCCGGATCAGGGAAGCGGCCGAAAGGCCGCTTTTTTTGTTTACGGGCGCTTTCTCCTCTGCCGCTCCGTGGGCCCCTTCCCTTCTGCTGATTGGAAACTTCTCGCTACTGTTCACGGGGTAGGCGCCGTGCGCGTATTTGCACGACGCGGGCCTTGAGAACGCCGGTACTTAGACGATGACGAGGCGACAGCCGATGGCAGCGTCTTTGTACCGCTGCGTTCGAACGGAAGCGAGAGCGTCCGCGGACGCAAATACCGCTGCAGGCGCCCTGCGACACCCGTGAATTGTAACAACTTCTCCGCTGATTGAATGGAAAACCCGCGCTGATTGTTGAATTTAACCCCCG
>CAMOGC010000119.1 GCA_946613955.1 uncultured Clostridia bacterium | reverse complement strand
CCCCTCCCGGCTGACCGTGTTCATATACAGGATCCGTTCCTTCCGCCGCTCCACGCTTTCGCCGAAGGTCGGTTTTTCCTCCGGGATGTAGTCCGGCTGGGCCGGCAAAAATTCCGCGTGATCCGTCGCCTCGCCGGCGGGGATCGCCCCCCACCAGCTCAGCCACCGCTTCGCCAGCCGCCCCATGTCGCCGCCTTCCGCGGCCTTTTTCAGCCGGGGCAGCCAGTCCTTCCGGCTGTCCGGATCCTCCATGCGGATCAGGAAGGCGAACCCCGGCAGCCCGGCGGTCTCCGCCTCGATCCCCGCCGGGTTCCCCGGCAGGCGCTTTTTCATCGTCTCCACCCCGTTGGATCCCCGCAGGGGCGAGGGGCCCAGGCCGAAGCATGGGTAGCCCCGGTCCAGAAAAAGCCGGGTCGTCCGGGCCACCGGCGCGCCCATGTTGATGACCAGCGCGCCGGGGCAGTTCTCGTCCATCTCGTCGCAGAGGGAAAGCACGGCCTGCCCGGCCCGCAGCGTATGCAGCAGGCCCTCGATGCCGCCGTTAACCCTCGCCTGATCCGTCAGCCCCGGATCCTCCTCGTTTCCGCTTTCCAGGGCGCTCCGGTCCTGAAAGAAGCGGCTGGCCGCCTGGGGATCCCCCGCGTAAAGGACGCAGTCCGCCCCGGAAAGGACTTCCTTCCGGTTCTCCGAAACGTGAAGGCTGCCCCCCAGGCCGGCCTTGCGGAAAACGGCCCCGCCGTATCCCCGCAGGACCTCCCGCATGGCGTCGTTCTTTTCCTCCATCCATACCGCCGCGTCCCGCTCCCGCCCGGCGAAGAGCAGATCGGCCAAAAGGGCGGGCAGGAGCATTGGAATGTCCTGCCCGATCAATGCGATTTTCATGCTTCGGCCTTCCGGAGGCTGATCAGCGCCTCCTTGCCGTTCAGATCCCATGTCTTCGTCGTCCAGCCGTCCCCGGCCGCCTCCCCGCGCTCCATCCGAAGCGCCAGGGTGCCCTTCATGATCATATCCCGGCCGCCGGTCAGGGCCGCCGCCAGCTCCTCCTCCGCCTGGAAGAGGATCTCGATCCGGTCGGTAACCTCGTATCCGGCTTCCTTCCGCATGGTCTGAACCTTGGAAACCATCTCCCGGGCGTATCCCTCCCGGATCAGCTCCTCCGTCAGGTTCGTATCCAGCACCACCGTCACGCCCCGGTCCTCCAGGGCGGTAAAGCCCGGCTTCTGGGCCGGCTCGGTCAGCACGTCTTCCTTCGCCAGGGTCACGGTCGTTCCCTCGATGTCGAAGGAAACCGTTTCTCCCCGGGCAAAGGCGTCGACCACGTCGTTCCCGTCCATTTCCGCCAGACGCTCCCGGATTTTGTTCAGGAGCTTGCCGTATTTCGGGCCGATGGTCCGCATCTGGGGCTTGAGGTGATAGGTCGTAAAGGCCCGGGCGTCCTCCGTGAAGACCACCTCCCGGACGTTCAGCTCATCCTCGCACAGCGCCTGATAGGCGGCGTCGAATGTCGCGCCCTTGACATAGAGCTTCTGCAGCGGCTGGCGGACCTTCCGGTTCGCCGCGTTCCGGCAGGCGCGGCCGAGCTGGATGACCTCCATCAGGGCGTCCATCTGCTTTTCCATCTCCGGATCCACGGCGCTTCTGTCGCAGACGGGGAAGTCGCAAAGATGCACGCTTTCCGGCGCGCCGGGCACGTTGTTGACCACCAGGTTCTGGTAGATTTCCTCCGCCAGGAAGGGAATGAAGGGCGCGCAGACCTTGCTCAGCGTAACCAGCACATGATACAGCGTCGCGAAGGCGGCTTCCTTGTCTCCCGCCATGCCCTTGCCCCAGAACCGCTCCCGGCCCCGGCGGACATACCAGTTGCTCAGCTCGTCGACAAAGCCGGCGATGGCCGTGGCGGGCTCGGTGATCCGGTAGTGGGCCAGGTCGTCGTCCACCCTGGCGACCAGGGAGTTCAGCCGGCTCAGGATCCATTTGTCCATCAGGCTCTTTTCGACCTTTTCCAGCGGATGGGCCAGGGGGTCGAAGCCGTCGATCTGGGCATACATGGCGAAGAAGGCGTAGGTATTCTGCAGCGTCGCCAGGAATTTCCGCTGTCCCTCCTGAACCGCCTCCTCGGAGAAGCGGGAGGGCAGCCACGGGGCGGAGGTGGTGTAGAAATACCACCGCAGCGCGTCGGCGCCGAATTTGTCCAGCATCACGAAGGGATCCACCACGTTCCCCAGATGCTTGCTCATCTTCCGTCCTTCCGCGTCCTGAACATGGCCCATGACGATGCAGTTCCTGAAGGGGGCCCGGTCGAAGAGCACGGTGGAGATGGCCTCCAGGGTATAGAACCATCCGCGGGTCTGGTCGATGGCTTCGGAAATGAAGTCCGCCGGGAAGTTCTTCTCGAATTCTTCCTTGTGCTCGAAGGGGTAGTGCCACTGGGCGAAGGGCATGCTGCCGGAATCATACCAGCAGTCGATGACTTCCTTGACCCGGTGCATCTCCCCGCCGCATTTCGGGCATTTCAGGGCCACCGCGTCGATATAGGGACGGTGCAGCTCGATGTCCGCGCCGGGATCCTGAACCGCCATCTCCCGCAGCTCGGCGATGGAGCCGATGGCGTGCTGATGCCCGCAGGCGCAGGTCCAGATCGGCAGGGGCGTTCCCCAATACCGCTCCCGGCTCAGACCCCAGTCGATGACGTTTTCCAGGAAATTGCCCATCCGGCCTTCCCTGATGTTTTCCGGCATCCAGTTGATCGTCCGGTTGTTGCGGATCAGCGCGTCCCGGAAGGCCGTCATCCGGATGAACCAGGTGGGCCGGGCGTAATACAGCAGGGGCGTGTCGCACCGCCAGCAGAAGGGATAATCATGGGCGAAGGGCACCGCCGCGAACAGCAGCCCTCTCTCCTCCAGATCCTTGAGGATCAGGGGATCCGCATCCTTGACGAAGGTGCCGGCCCAGGCCGTCCCCTCGATGAATTTCCCCTGGGTGTCCACCAGGTTGACAAAGGGCAGCCCGTTCTCCCGGCAGACCCGGTTGTCGTCCTCGCCGAAGGCCGGCGCGATATGGACGATGCCGGAGCCGTCCTCCATGGTAACATAGTTGTCGCAGACGACGAACCAGGCCTTCTTGTCCGGCTCGACGAAGCGATACAGCGGCTCGTAGGCCATCCCCCGCAGGCTTTCCCCGTCAAACTCCTCCAGGATCTCGGTTTCCCGTTCCCCAAAGACCTTTTCCACCAGGGCCCTGGCCAGGATGTAGATCTTCCCGTCGTCCGCCTTCATCCGGCAATAGGTGTCCCGGGGGTTGACGCAAAGCCCCAGGTTGCTGGGCAGGGTCCAGGGCGTCGTCGTCCAGGCCAGCAGATACTCGTTTTCCTTCCCCTCCACCTTGAAGCGGACGAAGGCGGAAACCTCCTTCACGTTCTTGTAGCCCTGGGCCACCTCGTGGCTGGAAAGCGCCGTGCCGCAGCGGGGGCAGTAGGGCACGATCTTGTGGCCCTGATACAGCATGCCCCTGTCAAAGATCTGCTTCAGGCTCCACCATTCGGATTCGATGTAGTTGTTCTCATAGGTGATGTAGGGGTGTTCCATGTCCACCCAGTACCCGACCTGCTCGGACATCTTTTCCCATTCGTGCAGATACTTCCAGACGCTCTTCTTGCATTCGGCGATAAAGGGCTCGATGCCGTATTTCTCGATCTGGGGCTTCCCGTCCAGGCCCAGGCTCTTTTCAACCTCCAGCTCGACCGGCAGCCCGTGGGTATCCCATCCGGCGATGCGCAGGGCGCTCTTGCCCTTCATCGTCTGATACCGGGGGATCAGATCCTTGATGACCCGGGTTTCGATATGGCCGATATGGGGCTTGCCGTTGGCCGTGGGCGGCCCGTCATAGAAAGTGAACTGGGGGTTCCCGTCCCGATGATGGAAGGATTTCCGGATGATGTCCCTTTCCTTCCACAGGGCGGTGATTTCCTTCTCCCGATCGACAAAACGCATGTCTGTGGGTACTTTGTTGTACATCTTTACGCTTCCTCCCGCGGCGGATCCTTCCGCCGCCTTTCGATTACGGCTCTCCCGCCGTTTTTCCGGGCAGCCCTTCCGCCGCCCCGTTCCGGTTCGCGGCTCATGCGCCGCTCTTTCACCGGGCTCTTATCCCGCTTTCGGTCGCCGCGATGCTTACAGCGTTCCCTTCGCGAAGCGCTCCTCCGCCTCCGCCATGATCTTCTCCGTCGCGCTGACGCCGCACCGGCTGGCTCCGGCTTCCCGGGCCGCCAGCACCATGTCCAGCGTCCGGATTCCGCCGGATCCCTTAACGCGTACCTTCTGGGAAACGTTGGCCCGCATCAGCTTCAGATCCTCGATCGTGCATCCGGCGGAGCCGTAACCCGTGCTGGTCTTGACGAAGTCCGCCCCCGCCTTCTCGCTCAGATGGCAGGCGGTGATCTTCTCCTCCTCCGTCAGATAGCAGGTCTCCAGGATCACCTTCAAGATCGCGCCGGCCTCGTGCGCCGCGTTGGCAATCAAGCGGATCTCCTCGCCCACATAGTCGTAATCCTTCGCCTTCAGCCTCCCGATGTTCAGCACCATGTCCAGCTCCTCGCATCCCTGCGCCAGGGCCAGCTGGGCCTCCGCCAGCTTGATGGCCGTCTCGTTGGTGCCATGGGGGAAGCCGATGACCGTGCAGACCTTAACCTCGCTGCCGGCCAGCATTTCAGCCAGAATCGGCACGTCGCAGGGACGCGCGCAGACGCTCGCCGTCCCGTATTTCAGGGCCACCTCGCATCCGTGGCGGATGTCCTCCTCCGTCAGCCAGGGCTGCAGCGTCGAATGATCCAGCATGGAAGCGATATCTTTCGGGGTCAGTGCCATAAAACCGTCTCCTTCCCGCAAAATGCGCGTAAAATACTAACCTATTCCTTTCGATATGTCCATCCTTTTTTCCTTTTTTCCCGATACATCTTCTGATCCACTTCCGCCACATAGGCGTTCACCGATTTCTCCCCCTCCGCAGGGGGTCACGACCAGGAATTCATCGTCCCCGTATCTGATGGCGGCCGCGCCATCGGGCGCCGCCCCCTCGATCGCCTTCGCCACGCAGAAAACCGCCTGATCCCCGCAACCGTGGCCGTAAACATCGTTGAAGTGCTCCTCCAATGTCCGCGTCATCTTATCATGTTTCAGGGAATCGCGCAATGACCCTTCTTTTGTTCAAATTTGCCCATCGAAAAACCTTGCTATTTCTCCCGCTTCATGATATACTCTCCGTCGCGGTCAGAAAAACTGATCCGCGGTTCCGGGGCATTGGCACAGTTGGTAGTGCGCTACATTCGCATTGTAGAGGTCAGG
>CAMOGC010000118.1 GCA_946613955.1 uncultured Clostridia bacterium | reverse complement strand
CCGGTCAGGCGTTCAGCATGAAGGCCCGGTAGGCGCGGACGGCTTCATAGAGATCGGCCTTGGAGATGATTTCGCAGGGGGCGTGCATGCTGAGCACGGCGACGCCGCTGTCGATGACTTCCATGCCGTAGAGGGCGCAGATATAGGCGATGGTTCCGCCGCCGCCCACGTCGACCTTGCCCAGCTCCGCCGTCTGCCAGCTGACGCCGGCGTCATCCATGATGGCCCGGAGACGGCCCATGAATTCGGCGTTGGCGTCGTTGGAGCCGCTCTTGCCGCGGCTGCCGGTAAACTTGTTGAAGCAGACGCCGCGGCCCAGATAGGCGGCATTCTTCTTTTCAAAGGCGGAGGCGTAGAGGGGATCGAAGCCGGCGCTGACGTCGCAGGAGAGCATGCGGCAGTTCTGCAGCGCGCGGCGGACCTTCAGGCCGGAGTATCCGCCCGTCAGCTCCAGCAGCTCCGCCACGGCGTTTTCCAGGTAATGCGCCCGCATGCCGGTGGCGCCGACGCTGCCGATCTCCTCCTTGTCCACGAACATGCAGCAGACCGTGGTTTCGGGGGTTTCCCGGATGTCCAGGACCGCGGCCATCTCCGCGTAGGCGCAGACCCGGTCGTCATGCCCGTAGCCCAGGATCATGCTGCGGTCCAGGCCGAAATCCCGGGCGGGGCCGGCGGGCACGGCTTCCAGCTCGGCGGAGAGGAAGTCCTCCTCCTCCATGCCGTATTTTTCCTTCAGGATGCTCAGGAGCATGGCCTTGACGGGCTCCTTCTCGGTATCCGGCAGGGGCTGGCCGGCCAGGAGAATATCCAGGGATTCCCCGTCCACGCCGTCCCGCAGCTTTTTCTCCATCTGCTCCTGGGCCAGGTGGATCAGCAGATCGCTGATGCCGACGACGGGATCGCTTTCGTCCTCGCCGATGACGACGCTGATAACGCTCCCGTCCTTGCGAACGACGACGCCGTGCAGCGCCAGGGGGCGGGCGACCCACTGATACTTTTTGATGCCGCCGTAATAATGGGTGTCACCGTAGGCCAGGTCGGAATCCTCATAGAGGGGATTCTGCTTCAGATCCAGGCGGGGGGAGTCAATATGGGCGCCGACGATGTTCATGCCTTCCTCCAGCGCCTTTTTCCCCAGATGGAAGGAGAGGACGGCCTTGTTCATCCAGAGGACGTAGACCTTATCCCCGGGCTTCAGCTTCTTTCCGGCGGCGCGGGCCGCGTCCAGGGAAACATAGCCGGCTTTTTCCAGACGGGATACGATTTCCGCCGCGCATTCCCGCTCGGTTTTGCACTGGGAGATAAAGCCGCGGTAGTCCTCGGCCACCGCGCGCACGGCGTTCAGCGCCGCTTCGTCATATTTTTTCCAGGCATTGGGTCTTTCCATGTTCTTCGTTCCTCCAATCTATCTCTTCCGACGAGCGCCGGCAGTATTCTCCGGCGGGCGGGAAGGCTCGAGTTATTTGTTATACTGGGAGACAAACTCTTCCATGGGGAGGGGCCTGGAGAAGAAGAAGCCCTGCAGATAATCGCAGCCGATCTGCTTCATCGCCTCGACGGTCTCCTCGTTTTCCACGCCCTCGGCGGTAATGCTGAAGCCCATGGAGCGGAAGACCTGCACCAGGGTCGGAAGCAGGGAATCCCGCTCCTTCATGTAGTCCCAGACCAGCTCCATATCCATCTTGATATTGTTGAAGGGGAAACGGCGCACCCGGACCAGGTTGGAATAGCCGCTGCCGTAATCGTCCAGCGCGAAGCGGAAGCCGAGCCGGTTCAGGCTTTCCATCTGGCGCCGGAGGAGCATATAGTCGATCATGGACTGCTCGGTAATCTCCAGATGAACCAGCTCGGGATCCACGCCGTCTTCCCTCAGGACGGCCTCGAAGCGGTCCGCCAGGTCGCCGCGGGTGCACTGGACGGGGGAGAGGTTCACATTGATCCACTGCAGCCCCATGGCGCGGATATCGTGCTCCCGGATGAAACGGGAGACCTTCCGGAGCACCTGCTCGCCCAGATCGATGATATCTCCGCTGCGCTCCGCCAGGGGAATGAAATCGGCGGGAGGAATCAGCCGCCCCTCCGCGTCCCGGATCCGGGCCAGCGCCTCCGCCCCGATGATCTTCCGATCCCGGCTGCTGAAGATGGGCTGGAGGAAGACTTCCACCCGATCCTCCTCCAGGCATTTTTCGAGGGCCTTTTTGACGTCGATGGAGCGATGGATGGCGTCGGTGCTTTCCAGATCCTCGGGAGAAGCCGCTTTCCCGGCCCGGCCCAGGGCGATCTTCAGCGTATCGATGATCTGGTCCGGGGAATAGTTTGCCAGATCCCGATCCATCCGGACGAAGACCGGCTCCAGATACAGGTGGACGCCCTCCGCGCTCCAGGGCCTTTCGAAGCGGCGGCGGATGTCCTCCTTCAGGCGGACGCCGTCCACTTGGCTGCCGCTGAGCACGGCGAAGCAGCCGCCATGGAGATAGAAGACCAGGGCGCCGTGGCAGTATCGCAGCAGATACTGGCTGATCATGGAGATGCAGCGGTCCATCTGTTTGCCGCCGTTGATCGTCCGCTGGTCGTTATAATCGCAGATGGCAAAGGCCAGCAGCTGGCAATGGCCGGTTTCGCGCACCTCCTGGAGCATATCGCGCAGGGCATGGGTATTGAAGGATTTTCCGCGATGGGAAAGATAGAGATCAGGATTCTCGAAGGTCAGATAGATGATCAGCACCGCCATGAGCGTAAAGGCGTTCATGACCAGATGCATGGGGAGGATGAAGCGGAGCGAGAAGCCCAGCAGCAGAATCAGATGATACCCCAGCATGCTGTACAGCTCAAACCGGGAGAGCTGCTTCCGACCCAGACACACCACCGCAAGGCCCGCCAGCAGATAGAAGAAGGAGCAGATATAGAGGGCGTTATACAGCGGGCCGGAATGATAGCCCGTTTCGTCGATCCGGAAAATCCAGCCCGTCCAGGGGCTGAGCAGGATCATCAGGAGAGCGGCGAACAGCACGAGCCGGGAAAGCCAGGCGGACAGGGCGGCCCGGAGAAAGGGCGGATGGAACACATCGCAGGTAAACCGGAAAAAGAGATAAATCCGCGAGACAAAGAAAAGGAAGAAGACCATATTGGACGCCCAGAGGGTCCAGGCCGGAAAGGAGGCGAAATGCTCGTCCATCTGGGTGGCCACGTAGTCGGACGCGATGGTTCCCATTTCGGAGATCAGAAGATGCAAAAAAGTGCGGTTCTGGCGGATGGGCAGGCGGGGCAGGGCAAAGTAATAGCACAAAATGATGGAAAAAGCCATCAGGCTGGGGAAGACAAAATCATAATGCCACATGACGAAACTCCTCCAGTCCGGTTGATCAAAAAGGCTAAGAGCGCAAGAAACAAACGGAAGGGATCCTTCCTGAACCCATTGTATCGGTTTTTGCCCTTTTTTGCAACCGCTTTTCCGGCCGGGGACACGCGCGGGGCGGGGAGGCGCGACCGGCCCGGAGCGCTTCCGCGAAAACAGGCGCGAGGCGGCACCCTCTTTCATCAGACCGCCCGGTATGATATGATAGTTTTGCCCCCTGGTCTCGATATGATGACGCAGAGGAAAGCGGCCCCGGAAACGGCGCGGGACAGCTTCCGTCCGGAGAAACGGAGGGTATGGCGGCGGCCCGGGAGAAAAGGGAGGAAAAAAGAAATGAGCGAGATTCGGATTCTGGAGCTGATCGAGGGAGCGCGGCAGGCCCGGGGGCTGACCGTGATCATCGACGTGCTTCGCGCCTTCAGCCTGGAATGCTATCTGTATGCCCGGGGAGCGGCACTGATCCGCCCGGTGGGCACGGTGGAGGAAGCGTTTTCCCTGCGGGAACGCTTTCCCGGCAGCCTGCTGATCGGGGAGCGGGGCGGCAAAATGTGCGAGGGGTTCGATTTTGGCAACACGCCCGGCGGGATTCCCCGGGAGGCGGTGGAGGGAAAGATGATCTTCCACACCACCAGCGCCGGCACGCAGGGCATCGTAAACGCGGCGGGCGCGACGGAGATCGTCACGGGAAGCCTGGTCAACGCCCGGGCCGTGGCGGCCTATATCCGGCAAAGAAACCCGGAGGAGGTTTCGCTGGTCTGCATGGGAAACGGCGGGGTCAGGCGGGCGCCGGAGGACGTGCTCTGCGCGGAATACATCCGGGCAATGGTAAGAGAAAGCCCCCTGCCGGAGATGGAGCGGCGGATCGCGGAGCTGCCCACCCGGGGGGCGGAGCATTTCTTCAATCCGGAAACCCAGGACATCTTTCCGGAGGGGGATTTCTGGCTTTGTATGAAAAGGGATCTGTTCCCCTTTGTTTTGCGGGTGGAAAGGGACGAAATCGGATGGAAATCGGTGAAAACGGAGGTTACCGTCTGATGTCGTAATTCATGTTCATCAGGTTCCGGATGGTCTGGACATCGTCGATGATGTTGGCGTCGCCATGGATGGTGTGCTTGATGACACTGGAGGCTACGGCGAAATTCAGCATGTCCATGGGGCGGTAGTCATGAATCATGGCGTAGATCAGGCCGGAGGCGAACGCGTCTCCGCCGCCCACGCGGTCGAGAATCGTAAAGGTAAAGAGCTTGCTTTCGAAGGTATGCCCCTCATACCACATGAAGGCCTTCAGGCTGTTTTCCGAGCCGGAATGGGCGTAGCGCACGTGGCGGGCGATGCATTTCAGATTCGGATAGCGCTCCACAAAGCGCTGGAACACCTCGTCCTGCTGCTCATAGCTGGGCTGGAGGGGAACGCCGTCCTTCCAGTCGCCGGCTTCGGGATGATCCGGATCCTTCCAGAGATGATAGGGCTCGATGCCCATCAGCACGTCCACATAGGGGAGGCAGGCGGTGCAGTAGTCCCGGGCTTCCTCCCAGGACCAGAGGGTGGAACGGAAATTGCCGTCGAAGGAGACCGTCATGCCCAGCTCCTTCGCGGCCCTGAGCATATTCAGGGTCAGCTCGGCGCAGTTGGGGGCCAGGGCCGGGGTAATGCCGGAAAGGTGGAGCCAGTCGTATCCCTCCAGCAGCGCCTTCAGATCCAGGCCGGAGAAATCGTATTCCGTAATGGCGGAATGCTTCCGGTCATAGATGACCTTGCTGGGGCGGATGCCGTAGCCGGTTTCCAGATAATAGGTGCCCAGCCGATGGGTGGGAACCTGCTGAGGGGTCGCCAGAATGACGGGGGTACAGTGGACGTCGTTGGAGCGGAGGGAACGCACCGCGCTTTTCCCCAGGGAATTGTCGGGAACGACGGTAAAGAACGTCGCGTCCACCCCCAGATTGGCCAGCGCCAGGGCGATGTTGGCCTCGGCGCCGCCGTAGCTGGCCTCGAAGCTGTTGGCCACCCGGATTTTGTCATAGTTGGGCGG
>CAMOGC010000117.1 GCA_946613955.1 uncultured Clostridia bacterium | reverse complement strand
GAGCATGAGCATCATCACCACGATCATGACGAGGATGAACATGAGCATCATCATGATCACGGCGATGAGCACGAGCATCATCACCACGACGGGCACCACCACCATCATCACCATCACGACGCGGACGAGGTCTTTACCAGCTGGGGCGTGGAAAGCCCCCGCAAGTTCACCGAGGACGAGCTGCGCGCGATTCTCGGAAAGCTGGAGGACGAGGCGGCTTACGGCATGATCCTGCGGGCGAAGGGCATCGTCCCCCCGGCGGACGGCGGCGCCTGGATCCACTTCGACTATACCCCCGGCGAGACGGATATCCGCCGCGGCAGCGCCGAGGTCACCGGCCGGCTGTGCGTCATCGGCTCCAAGATCAACGAAGACCATCTGAAGACCCTATTCGGAGTGTAATCAATTATGGCAAACAAGGAAATTCCGGTTTATCTCTTTACCGGCTTTCTGGACGCGGGGAAGTCCACCTTCATTCAGAGCACCCTGGAGGACAAGCGCTTCAACAGCGGCGAGCGGACGCTGCTTCTGCGGTGCGAGGAGGGGGAGGTGGATTACGACTTCTCCGCCTTCAGCGGGAAGAACGTCACCCTCCTGACCCTGGAGGAAGAGGAAGAATTCAACGAGCAGGCGCTGCTCAAGGCCGCGGAGGATTCCCGGTGCGAACGGGTGATCATCGAATACAACGGCATGTGGCCCATGCAGACGCTGTATGACAACATCCCCGACGGGTGGCTGGTGACCCAGGAGATCCATTTCGCGGACAGCAATACCTATACGGTCTATAACGCGAATATGCGGAACCTGGTCTACGACAAGCTCCAGACCTGCGACGTAGCCGTTTTTAACCGCTGCGGCGAGAAAACGGATCTGGACGCGCTGCACAAGATCGTCCGCCAGGCGAACCGCCGCTGCAACATCTTCTATGAATACCCCGACGGGCGCAGCGTCATGGACGAGAAGGTGGATCCGCTGCCCTTTGACGTCAACGCGCCGGTGGTCGAAATCGAGGATCGGGACTTCGCCTACTTCTTCTCGGATCTGATGGAGAACACGGACAAATACGACGGGAAGACCGTCCGGTTTACGGCCCTGTTCCCCCAGACCTCCAAGCCCATGCCCGACAGCGTATTCGTGGCCGGCCGCATGCTGATGAACTGCTGCGCCGCGGACACCCAGTTCGCGGGCCTGGCGTGCTATCGTGGGAAAAACGAGAAGCCGGCGATGGGCTCCTGGTTTAAGCTGAAGGGAAAAATCCGCCTGCAGCGGAACCGGATGTTCTCCGGAAAGACGCCGGTCATCGACGTGCTGGCGATCGAGAAAGCGCGGGAACCGGAGGAGCCGGTGGCGACATTTTACTGATAGCAAAGGATCCAAACAAAGGGGCTTTCGCCGGGGAGGCGGAGGCCCCAATTGTTATGTTTTTTTAACTTGACTGAACCGGCCGGGAAAGGGTAACATAAGGACATGAAGAAGCCCGCAGAAGAAGCGCGGGCATAACGAGACGACCGGAGAAAAGGAGGACGGGAGACATGAAAAAACTGTTTGCTTTGCTGCTGGCGCTGTCGATGATGATGACGATGGCGGCCGGGCTGGCGGAGGACGCGGCCCCCGCGCTGCAGAAGAACCTGGTGATTCTCTTTACCAGCGACGTGCATTGCGGCGTGGAACAGAACTGGGGGGTCGCCGGCCTGTACGCCCTGCGGCAGAAGCTGGAGGCGGACGGGAACTACACGCTGCTGGTGGACGACGGCGACTATACCCAGGGCGAGCCCATGGGAACCATGACCCAGGGCGAGGCGCTGATCGATATCATGAACGCCACCGGGTACGATATCGCCATCCCGGGCAATCATGATTTCGACTATGGTATGGACGCGTTCCTGGCCATGACGGCGAAGGCGAAATTCCCCTACATCAGCGCCAACTTCGAGAAGGACGGCGAGCTGGTATTCCCGCCCTATGTGATCAAGGAATTCGACGGGGTGAAGTTCGCCTTTGTCGGCGCGACCACCCCCATGACCCTCACTACCTCGACCCCCAGGTATTTCCAGGACGAGGCGGGCAACTGGGTTTATGACTTCATGCAGGACGGAACCGGGGAAAAGTTCTACGCCGGCATCCAGAAGGCCGTGGACGACGCCCGGGCCGAGGGCGCGAACTACGTGTTCATCATGGCGCATCTGGGCAACGAGGCGGAGGCGTCCCCCTATCGGTATGACGATCTGATCACTCATATTACCGGCGTCGACGCCCTGATGGACGGACATGCCCACGATTATGAGTATGTGGAAGTCAAGGACAAGGAAGGGAAGATCGTTCTCCGCCAGGCGGTGGGGACCAAGATGGATACCATCGGCGCCCTGACCGTTTCGACCGACGGGAAGCTCAGCATGAAGAGCTACACCTGGCCGACCTCCGATTTCTCCGCCGCGGATCTGGGCATTACCAATCCCGCGGGGGACGCGGCGAAGGCGGCCAGCGGCGAGCTGAAGGAAACGCTGGAAACGGTGGTGGCTCATTCCAATTTCCCGCTGGTCATCTATGACCCCGAGAAGACCACCGAGGACGGCAAAAAGATCCGCATCGTCCGCATGACGGAAACAAACCTGGGGGATCTGTGCGCGGACGCGTATATGAGCCAGAGCGGCGCGGACATCGCCTGGGTCAACGGCGGCGGTATCCGGGTGGATATTCCCGCGGGCGACATTACCCTCAACGATATCCTGAAGGTGCATCCTTTCGGCAATGCCATGTGCATTGTCGAAGTAACGGGCCAGCAGATTCTGGACGCGCTGGAGTGGAACAGCCGCGCGGTTCCGGGCGAATGCGGCGGCTTCCTGCAGGTGGCGGGGCTGACCTATGAGATCCACACCTACATTCCCTCCAGCGTCACGCAGGATGAGAACAGCATGTTTACCGGCGTCGCCGGGGAATACCGGGTCAAGAACGTGAAGGTCGGCGGCGAGGATCTGGATCTGAACAAGACCTATCGGCTGGCCTCCCATGACTATATGCTGCTGAGCGACGGCGACGGCAACACCATGTTCCGCGGCGCGAAGCTGATCGTGAACCGGAGCATGCTGGACAACCAGGTGCTGATCAACTATATCACCCAGGACCTCCATGGCGAGATTCCGGAAACCTACGCCGATCCCTACGGGCAGGGACGGATCGTCGCGGTGGAGGAAGCTCCGTAAGCCATCCGGGCTTTTACAACAGGATCCCGGCGGAGAGGGACTTGCTTTCCCTCTCCGCCCTTTATAAAGGAAAGGAATGAGCAGCCATGGTTTATTATGTGAACGGCAGCGCGCCCGCATCCGGGGACGGCTCCCGGAAAGCTCCCTTCCGGGCCATCCAGCAGGCGGCGGACATCGCCCGGCCGGGGGATGAGATCATCGTCGCTCCCGGCGTCTATCGGGAAAACGTGAATCCCAGGTGCGGCGGAACCCCCGAGCATCCGATCGTCTATCGCTCGGAGGAGCCCCTGGGAGCGGTGATTACCGGCGCGGAACGGGTCACCGGATGGGAAAACATCGGCGGCACCGTCTGGACGGCCCGGGTGGACAACCGGATCTTTACGGACCGGAACCCCTATACCACCCTGATCAGCGGCGACTGGTTCATCGCCACCTTTATCGCCCATACCGGCGACGTTTATCTGAACGGGAAGAGCCTGTATGAGGTTACGGATCTGGACCAGGTCAAGGCGCCGGTGCCCTCCGTGACCAGCTGGGATCCGGATTTCTCCGTCTACGTCTGGTACGCGGAGCAGGACGAGGAGAAGGATCAGACCGTATTCTACGCCAACTTCCAGGGCAGGGATCCCAACGCGGAAAACGTCGAAATCAGCGCCCGGAAGAGCTGCTTCTATCCGGAGGCGGAGGGGATCGGATACATTACCCTTTCCGGCTTCAAGGTCTGCCAGGCGGCCACCCAGTGGGCCCCGCCCACGGCCTATCAGGAGGGGATGATCGGGCCCCACTGGTCCAAGGGATGGGTGATCGAGGACTGCGAGGTGTTCGAGTCCAAATGCAGCGGCATCTCCCTGGGCAAATACCTGCAGCCGGAAAACGACAACAAGTGGCTCCACTGGAAGTATAAGGACGGCACCCAGACGGAGCGGGACTGCATCCTGCAGGCGCAGCGGGAAGGATGGAGCAAGGAGAAGATCGGCAGCCATCTGATCCGCCGCTGCCATATTCACGACTGCGGCCAGACGGGCATCGTCGGCCATCTGGGCGGCGTGTTCTCCGTCATCGAGGACAACCATATTCACCACATCAACAACAAGCAGAACCTGGCGGGGGCGGAGATCGGCGGCATCAAGATGCACGCGGCCATCGACGTCATCTATCGGCGGAACCATATTCACCACTGCACCCGCGGCCTCTGGCTGGACTGGCAGGCCCAGGGCACCCGGGTGACCCAGAACCTGTTCCACGACAACACCCTGCCCTTCGAGCATCTGATGCGTCCGGAGGCGATGCTGGCCTACGGCGAGGACATCTTCGTCGAAGTGTCCCACGGCCCCACGCTCATCGACCACAACCTGCTTTTGTCCACCCGGTCCCTGAAGCTTCCGACCCAGGGCGTGGCGGCGGTGCACAACCTGATCGCCGGCGCGATTACCTGCGTGCTGCGGGGGACGGACAACGGCGCGAAGACCCTGACCTCGCCCCGCTATACGCCCTATCACGTGCCGCATCGGACGGAAGTCGCCGGCTTCATGACCTTCCTGCACGGGGACGACCGGTTCATCAACAACATCTTTGTGCAGCAGCCGATGCATCCCTTCCTGGCGGAGCAGAAGAAGCAGATGGTTCACGATACCTGGGACGACGGGAACCTGACGGTCGGCGTATCGCCGTTCAACGGCTTCCCGACCTATGAGCAGTGGGAGCGGCTCTTTGACGGATACTGCGGCATGGGCTCCGATCCCAGCGACCGGTATTACAGCCGACTGCCGGTCTGGTCCGAAGGAAACGTGTTCTTCAACGGCGCGCAGCCCTGGGATCAGGAAAAGAACAGCCTGGTTGACACGGAGCACGCGGTGAGCCTGCGGCTGGAGGAGAAGGACGGGGAATGGACGCTGAAGACCAACCTGGGGGATTATCTGCCCAAAGGGCTGGCCACCCTGGCGGATACCGAGCGGCTGGGCATGGCCTTCGAGCCGGAACAGAAATACGAGAATCCGGACGGCACCCCCATCACCTTCAACGAGGATTACTTCGGCCGCAAGGCGGAAGATCTGCTGCCCGGGCCCTTCGCCGACGGGCGGTATGAGGGCGTTTCGCTGCGCAACGGTTCCAAAGCCGTCGGATAAAGAAACAAACAGAGGCAAAAAAGATCACCCGGGGCGGGAAGCTCCGGGTGATCGCTTTACGGGCCGGCGGAGAATTA
>CAMOGC010000116.1 GCA_946613955.1 uncultured Clostridia bacterium | reverse complement strand
TCCCCTTTCATTATCAAAGGAATTATAGCATCAGACAACCCGTTTCGCAAAGGGGGAACGGGAGGGACGGCCCTTTTCGTTCCCCTTTTTTCCGTGAAAAAAACCGGAGCGTTTTCGCTCTCCCGGTTTCTTCGCCGTCTGTCAACGGTTATCCTTCCGTCGAAAAAAAGACCGACTTCCGCCAGGTAAAAAAGCTGTGGTTCCATTGTACGGTCGGCATAACTTCGTGATTTTTCCCGGCGGGAGGACAAAAGGGCCATCCTGTGGTATACTGACCCGGATGCGGAGGAAACCGCGGAAGGAGCGAAGAGCAGATGCCGATGGACGGACTGATGGTGGGGCTGGCGGCCCGGGAGCTGAACGGACTGCTGGCCGGCGGACGGGTGGACCGGATTACCCAGCCGGAAAAGGATACGGTGATCCTGGTGATCCGGGCGGGAAACGAGAACCGGCAGCTTCTTTTATGCGCCTCGCCCAACAACGCCCGGTGCCACCTGACGGGGAGCCGCTTTCCCAACCCGCTGGAGCCGCCGGCGCTGTGCATGCTTTTGCGCAAACAGCTGCTGGGCGGGCGGGTGCTGAGCGTCCGCCAGATCGGGGGCGACCGGGTGGTCTATGTCGATCTGGACACCATCGGGGAGATGGGGGATCACGAGCCCCGGCGCCTGGTGCTGGAGATGATGGGCCGGCATTCCAACCTGATGCTGCTGGATGGAAACGGCCGGATTCTGGAGGCGGCCCGGCATGTAAACGGCGAGATGAGCCGCGTGCGCCAGGTGCAGCCGGGGATGATCTATCAGGATCCGCCGGCGCAGGACCGGCTGCCGCCAGAGGAGGCCACCGCCGCGGCGCTGGCAGAAAAGCTCGCCGGGCTTTCGGGAATGTCCTTCGAGAAGGCCCTGGCGGGGGCGATCCGGGGCGTCAGCCTGCCGACGGCTCGGGAGATGGCCTTCCGGGTGCTCTCTCCCGGGGAAAGCTGGCCGGAGAGGCTGGAAGAGGCGGCGGAAAAGCTCGCCGGCCTTCTGGGGCGCCTGCCGGAAATGCAGAGCCCCCGGGTGCTCTACGGCGAGAGTGGGGAGGCGGAGGACGTTTTTCCCTTCCCCTTCCTGAGCCGGGATCTGGACCGGCAGAAGCCCTTCCCTTCCGTCAGCGCCGCCCTGGAGGCCTTCTACGGCGTCCGGGATCAGCAGGACCGCCTGCGGCAGAAAAGCGCCTCCATGGTGCATCTGCTCAAAGGCCGGATCGAGCGGTGCGAAAAGAAGCTGGCCCTGCAGGAGGAGGAGCTGGCCGGGGCGGCCCGCATGGAGGAATACCGGATCATGGGCGAGGTGCTCAACGCCAACCTTTATACCCTGGAAAAGGGCGCGGCGGAGGCGGTGCTGCCCAACTGGTATGATCCCGAGGGCGGCTCCATCACCATTCCCCTGGACATCCGCCTGACCCCCAGCCAGAACGCGCAGCGGTATTTCAAAAAGTACCAGAAGGCCCGCTCCGCCCGGCAGACCGCGGCCGAGCAGAAGGAAAACACCCTGCGGGAGCTGGACTTTCTGGAGGGCATGCTGCTGGACGTGGGCAAATGCGTGGGCGAAAGCGAGCTGGAGGAGATCCGCGGCGAGCTGGTCCGGGCGGGATATATGAAGAAGGTTTCCAACCGGCGGCAGCAGCGGAGCCTTCCCGGGAGCAAACCCTTCCGGTATCTCTCCTCCGACGGAATCGAGATCCTGGTGGGCAAAAACGCGGTGCAGAACGACCGGCTGACCCTGGCGGCCCGGCCGGACGAAATGTGGCTCCACGCCAAGGACATGCCCGGCAGCCACGTCATCATCCGCCGGGAGGGGGATATTCCGCCGGACACCCTGAAGCAGGCGGCGCTGCTGGCCGCCTGGTACAGCAAGGGGCAGCGCAGTTCCCTGGTGCCCATCGACTATACGAGAAGGCGCTATGTGAAAAAGCCCTCCGGCGCGGCGCCGGGCAAGGTGATCTATACGCATCAGAAAACGGCCTATATGACCCCGGAGGAAGCGGACATCCGCGCCATCCATCTGGTGGAGTCGTAAGGGAGAGGAAAAGCAGGGGCGCCGCGGGCACGGCCTCCGGGCGGCGCCGGGGCGGAGAATAACCCGGGCGCCGGCTCTTTGAGCGGAAGCTTGCCCTGCGGCGGAGAATAACCCGGGCGGAAGCAAGGACGGAAACGAAGAGGGAGGAATCGCATGAAAATCTGGATGATTCGGCACGGGGAACCCGATTATGAGCGCGACTGCCTGACCCCCAAGGGGCGGGAGGAAGCGGAGCTTTTCAGCCGCTGGTTCCGCCGCCAGCAGGTAAAGGATATCTACGTCTCCCCCCTGCGGCGGGCCCGGCAGACGGCGGAATACAGCCTTCGGGCGACTGGGCGGGAGGCCGAGGAGCTGCCCTGGCTGCAGGAATTCCGCGCCCGGCATCTGGATCCGCTGACGGGGGAGATGCGGATCCTCTGGGACCGGATGCCCCGGCTGCTGGCGCAGTATCCCGGGGCGGCGGATCCGGAAAACTGGCCGGACATTCCCCTCTTTGCCGGCAGCGATGCCCGCGAGGTCTGGGAGGAAACGAAGGCGGGGGTGGACGCCCTGCTGGCCCGATACGGCTTCCGGAAGGACGGGCCGGTCTGGAAGGCGGAGAACAACCGGCCGGACACGATCGCCCTCTTTTGCCATTTCGGCCTGTCCATGGCGGTGCTGGGCTATCTGACGGGCGTGTCGCCCATGATCTACTGGCATCACGCGATGTGCCTGCCCACCTCGCTGACCGAGGTGGTCACGGAGGAGCGGGTGAAGGGCGAGGTGATTTTCCGCGCCGCCCGGATCGGGGATCTGTCCCATCTGACCCTGGCGGGCGAACCGGCCTCCACCCACGGGCTCTTCCCGGAGGTGTATACCGGCGTCGATTCCACCAATCCCATGATCAACGGCACCCTGCCGGGACTGCCCTGAGATTTCTTTTCCGATGAAGCGCAGCCGGAGCCCCGCAAACGCATGCGCCTCCGCTCCCTGCCGGGCGTGCTGGCGAGGGCCCGCCGGAACGCGATCTGCCCCGGCCCCTGCCCGGGCCGCCCTGAAGCCCGTTTTGTTAGCACTCGCATTTGGCGAGTGCTAAATTTTTCTTGCATTTCCCTCCGCGGGGTGTTACAATACCTCCCGGAGCCGGAAAGCGCCCCCGTTTTCCGGCCGGGAAAGCAAAGAATCAGGAGGGAAAAGACATGGCGATTGAACAGGAAAAAGGCAGCGTATCCATCGATGCCCAGAATATTATGCCGGTCATCAAGCGGTGGCTGTATTCCGATAAGGACATTTTTCTGCGGGAGACGGTTTCCAACGCCTGCGACGCGATTACCAAGTTCCGCATGCTCCGCCCCGACAGCGGCGAGGAAATGCAGGTCATGGTGACGGTGGACAAAAAGAAGAAGACCATCCGGATTTCCGACACGGGCATCGGCATGACGGCCGAGGAGGTCCGGAAATACATCAATCAGGTGGCCTTCTCGGGCGCGGCGGAATTCATGAAGCAGTTCGAGGACGGGAAGAAGGAAGAAAAGGCCGACATCATCGGGCATTTCGGCCTGGGCTTCTATTCCGTCTTTATGGTCAGCGAGAAGGTGGAGATCGAAACCCTCAGCTGCCAGGAGGGTTCCGAGCCCGTGCACTGGGTGTCCGAGGACGGCATGGGCTTTGAAATCAGCCAGGGCAGCCGCAAGACCCACGGGACGGACATCATCCTGCATATTACAAAGGAAGAAAAGGATTTCCTGGAGACCTACCGGGTGCGGGAGGTGCTGAAGCGCTACTGCGGCTTCATGGCCTACCCCATCATGCTGGAGGACGCGAACGCCAAGCCCGTGGAAAAAGAGGTGCCCGTGGGCGACGAGAAGAACGAGGACGGGACGCCGAAGACCGAGAAAGTCATGGAGCTGCCAAAGCCCGAGAAGATCAACGACACCGATCCCCTGTGGCTGCGCAAGCCCGCGGCCTGCAAGGAGGAGGAGTACAAGGAATTTTATCACCGGGTGTTCATGGACTTCGAGGATCCCCTGTTCTGGATCCATCTGAACGTGGACTATCCCTTCAACCTCAAGGGCATCCTGTTCTTCCCGAAGCTGAAGAATGATTTCGGCACCCACGAGGGGCAGATCAAGCTCTTCTCCGGCCAGGTCTTCGTGGCGGATAACATTAAGGAAGTCATCCCCGAGTTCCTGATGCTGCTCAAGGGCGTCATCGACTGCCCCGACCTGCCCCTGAACGTCAGCCGTTCCTTCCTGCAGAACGACGGCTATGTCCAGAAGATCAGCGCCCATATTACCAAGAAGGTGGCCGACAAGCTGAATTCCCTGATGAAGACGGAGCGGGAGACCTACGAGGGATACTGGGACGACATCGCCCCCTTCGTCAAATACGGCTGCATCAAGGACAGCAAGTTCTTCGATCAGGTCAAGGGTTCCCTGCTGCTGAAGAAGACCGACGGCAAATACGCCACCATCGAGGAATACAAGGCCGCCAACTTCGAAAAGACGGAAAAGAAGATCTACTACACCAACGACGAGAAGCGCCAGGCCGCCTCCGTCAAGCTCTATACCGACCGGGGGATCGACGTGGCCGTGATGAACACCCTGATCGACGGCAACTTCATGTCCTTCCTGGAATATCAGGGCAAGGAGGAGGATCGGGTGACCTTCGCCCGGGTCGACGCGGACATCGACGGCCTGAAGGAGGAATCCGAGGAAGGCAAGGAGCTGGACGAGGAGAAGCTGCGGGATCTGTTCCGGGGCGCCCTGGAGCAGCCGGAGCTGGAGGTCAAGCTGGCGTCCCTGGGCGACGCGGAGATGACCGCCATGGTAACCGAGGACGAGCAGATGCGCCGGTATAAGGAAATGAGCCGGATTTACGGGGAGCGCTTCCCCATGCCGGACCGTTTCACCCTGGTGCTGAACCGGCGGAACGAAACCGTCCAGGCCCTGGCCGCCCGCGATCCGGAGGACGAGACGACAAAGCTGCTCTGCCATCAGGTCTACGATCTGGCCCGGATGGCCGCCCAGCCCCTGGAGGCGGAGGAAATCACCGCCTTCCTGGAGCGGAGCCGGAAGCTGCTGGGCATGGTGGCGAAGGGATAAAAGCGCCCCGCGCGATCCCCGGAGGGAGTTTTCTCTCCGGGGATTTTTTCGATCCTCCTCCGTCCGCGGAACCGTTCCCACTGCTCATCCCCTCGCCTTCGGAACTGTCCGCCCCGCTTCTCCGTTGTCTTTGGAACCGTCCGCCCCGCTTCTCCCCCGCCTTCTGGAGTGTTCCTCCGCTTCTCCCCCCGCCTTCGGGCCGTTTCCCCGCTTCTCTCCCGCCCCTGGCCGGAAGGGATACAGAAAAAAAGCATTCCAGCCTTGCAATGCCGGCGCTT
>CAMOGC010000115.1 GCA_946613955.1 uncultured Clostridia bacterium | reverse complement strand
TCCCGGGTCATCAACCAGCTGTACCGGCTGGGGGCCCAGGTGGTCTACAGCGCCCTGGCGGAGGTGCACGTCTCCGGGCACGCGTGCCAGGAGGAGCTGAAGCTGATGCACGCCCTGGTCCGGCCGAAATACTTTATCCCCGTGCACGGGGAATACCGCATGCTCTGGCAGCACGCGGTGCTGGCCGAATCCATGGGAACCCTGAGCCAGAATATCGTCATTCCCGAAATCGGCCAGGTCATCGAGATGAACATGAACGAGCTGGCCCTGGGCGAGCAGGTGCCCACGGGCGGCATCCTGGTGGACGGGCTCGGCGTCGGCGACGTGGGGAACGTGGTGCTGCGGGACCGGAAGCATCTGAGCCAGGAGGGCCTGGTCATCGTGGTCATCGTCATCGACCGCGACGAGGAAAAGCTGGTCAGCGGCCCGGATATCGTCAGCCGGGGATTCATCTATGTCCGGGAAAACGAGGACATCATCGACAATACCCAGGCGCTGGTGCGGGATATTCTGTCCCGGCAGAGCCTGGCGGGCGAAAACTGGATGAATCTGAAAAACACCATCAAGGACGAGGTCCACAACTACATTTTCGAGAAAATCAAGCGCAATCCGATGATCCTGCCGATCATCCTTGATGTTTAACGGAAAAGATGCTATGATCCGGGGAGGGAAAAGCCTTCCCCGGTTTTTTCGACCATCAAGGAGGAGTGACGAATGGAGTATTCAGCGGCCTACCGCCTGGCGGACGAGCTTCGCCGCAGCGAGGAATATACGACCTATCATTCCCTGAAGGAGACGGTGAACGCGGATGAAACGGTGGCGGCCCTGATCCGGGAATACCGCCGGATGCAGATCCAGATTCAGATGAACGCCGTCAGCGGGCAGCAGACCCCGCCCGAGGAAATGCAGCGCTTTTCCAGCCTCAGCGGGCTGCTGTTCGCCAAGCCGGAGGTCAGCCAGTTTCTGCTGGCGGAAATGCGGCTGCAGCAGACGATGGCGGACATATTCAAGATTCTGACGGACGCGGCGGGGCTGGACATCCAGCTTCCAGGATGAGGCAGAGGGCGGAACGTTGAAGGAAGAGAAGGACTATACCTACCGGAGCATCCGGGACGAGCGGCGCTACGGCGCCTACTGGTACAGCGGCCTGTGGCATATTCTGCGGCCCATTACGATCGCCCTGGCGGTGGCGGTCATCGTCATCGGGCTGGTGTTCAGCCTGTGGAACCGGATTTATCGGGACTATCTGGGGCCCGTGGACGAGGCGGACCGGGCCGAGGTCGTTTTTGAAATTACCAGCGGCCAGAGCCTGACCCGGGTGGCGGGCAACCTGGAGGCCGCCGGGCTGATCCACAACAAATCGGTTTTCAAGTATTACTGCGACTTCGCCGGCATGGGACAGAAGTTCCAGGTGGGCTCCTACCGGCTGAACCGCGGCATGTCCATGGCCGAGATCGCCAACCAGCTGACCACCGGGGACGGGAATCCGCTGGTTCGGAATATTACGCTGATCCCCGGGGAAACGGTGGAGGAGTTCGCCGCGAAGCTGGCGAAGGACGGCGTGATCGGCGATCCGGCGTCCTTCCTGGCCAAATGCCGCTCCGGCGAGGCTTTCCGGGATTACTACTATGTGGCCGACATTCTGGAGGGGGGAACCGCCTCAAAGCGCAAATACGTGCTGGAGGGCTATCTGGCGCCGGACACCTACGAGGTCTATACCAACGCCACCGAGGACGAAATCATCCGCAAGCTTCTGAGCCAGACGGAGGCGGTTTTCAACGTCAGCGACCAGGAGCGGGCGGAGGCCATGGGGATGACCATGGATCAGGTGCTGACCCTGGCCAGCCTGATCGAGAAGGAAGCGGGCGCCGGGGACTTTGCCCGGGTCAGCGCCGTTTTCCATAACCGGCTCCGGGCGGGCATGAAGCTGCAGAGCGACGTGACCATCCATTATGTGACCGGGGTGCGGAAGATGGCGCTGACGGAGGCTGACCTGGCCGTGGCCAGCCCCTACAATACCTATCAGAACACAGGGCTGCCGGTGGGGCCGGTCTGCAACCCCTCCCGGGACGCCATCCGGGCCGCCCTGTATCCCGACGAAACCTATGTGGCGGAAAACTACCTGTATTTCTGCGCCAAGAATCCGGAAAGCGGCGAGCTCTATTTCTCCCGGACGCTGGCGGAGCACGAGCAGGCGGTGGCCATCTACGCGCCCCTGTGGCAGCAGTATGACCAGTCCCGGGGGATTCAGTAAAATATTGCGGAAGTGTGAGATTTGTGTTAGACTGCAGACAGAACCCGGACTGATAGAAGAAAGGGGGATGCAGCCTCTATGTCAGGATACGTTTCGGACGCGGTCATCCGCCGCCTCCCGACATACTACCGCCACCTGCGGGAGCTGGAAGAGGAGGGAATCGTCCAGATTTCCTCCCAGGAGCTGGGGGAGAGGATGCAGCTGACCCCCTCCCAGATCCGCCAGGATATCAACAGCTTCGGCGGCTTCGGCCGGCAGGGATACGGCTACCCGGTGCAGGAATTGCGGGAGCATATTCGCCGCGTCATGGGGATGGACCGGGAGCACCGGATGGTGATCCTCGGCGCGGGCCGCATTGGCCGGGCGCTGGCGGATTATCCCAGCTTCGCCCGGGAAGGGTTTACCACCGTCGCCATGTTCGACGTGGATCCGGTCCGCTTCCGCTCCGGGGAGGAGGGAATCCCGGTCTATCCGGCGGCGGAGCTGGAGAAACGGCTGCCGGGGCTGGCGGCGGCCATCGCGGTGCTGGCGCTGCCGGCCGAGGCGGCCCAGGAAACGCTGGACCGGCTGTATGATCTGGGCATCCGGGCGATCTGGAATTTCGCGCCGGTGGATCTGGCCTACCCGCAGGATATGGTGGTGGTCAACGTGCATCTGAGCGATTCGCTGCAGATCCTCAGCTATCGCATGGCCAACCAGATTCAGAAATAAGGATACGCGGCATGGCGAGAATGAGAAGATACGATCTGTTTGAGGAGGACGGCTTCGGCCCGGTGACCTCCGTGGAGGGGGAGGAGCCTCTCCCGGAAAGGGAAACGGCCGGGCGGCGCAGGCGGCAGGAGGACGCGGGGGAGCCCCGGCGCCGGCGGGCTTTTGACCCGGCGGAGGAGGAGCCCTATGAGCCGGTCTTCGGCGGCCGGACCCGCTCCAGCGGAAACGCCCCCCTGTTCGACGATTTTGACCGGCAGGAGGCTCCTTTGCCTCTGCGGAACAGAAAACCGAAAAAAAGAACGAAGCACCGGGGCGCCTGGATCGCGGTGATCGTTTTGTGCTGTCTGCTGCTGACGGGATGCGGGCTGCTGATCCTGCCCCAGGCGACGGGGATCCGATACCGGTTCCTGCCGAATTTCGCCTTCGCCAACGGGTCGGTCATCCGCCTGGATACGGAGCGGACGGAAACCTTTGCCGCCTGCCGGGAGGCGCTGTATACGGACCGGATTTATCCCGGCGTCTATATCGACGACCTCCAGGTGGGCGGTATGACGAAGGCGGAGGCCGCCGCCGCGGTCACGGCGCAGAGCGATATGTCCGCCGTGGATTTCGACATCACGGTCACCGTCGGCAACCAGAGCTGGCATGTCAACCCGGAGCGGGTGCCCGTGACCCGAAACGTGGAGGCCATGGTCGAAAAGGCGTGGGCCCTGGCCCGGGGCAATACGCCCGGCCTGCGGGGCAGCGGGAAAACCCCCTTCCAGGAGCGGATCGACGCCGCCTCCTCCCTCCGCTCCTTTCCGGTCAGCCTGAAAACGGAAAAGACCTATGACCGGGCGGCTCTGCGGGCGCTGGTGGAGGGCATCGTCGCCTATGTGAACCGGGATCCGGTCAACGCCACGGTGACCTCCTTTGATTTCGGAACGAAAACCTTTACCTTTTCCGATGATCAGCCCGGCGCCTATCTGGACGCGGACGACCTGTTCGCCCGGGTGGCGGCCCGGCTGGACGCGGGGGAAAAGAGCGGGGACATTTTCGTGACGCCGGAAAAGCGGATCGCGGCGGTCACGAAGACGGAGCTGATGAACAATTTCGGCCTGATCGCCACCTATACCACGTCCACCACCAAGAACAACAACCGCAATACCAATATTCTCCTCAGCGCCCAGGCGATCAACGGGATGACCGTTCTGCCCGGGGAAATCTTCTCCTTCAACGCGGCCACCGGGGAACGGACGGCCGCCAAGGGATACAAAGAGGCGGCGGCCATCTCCGGCGGCCAGAGCCGGGACGAGATCGGCGGCGGCGTCTGCCAGACCAGCTCCACGCTGTTCAACGCCGTGGCCCGGGCGGATCTGGAAATCGTGGACCGGAACCCCCACGCCTGGCCCTCCAGCTATGTCGAAAAAGGCTTCGACGCCACGGTCAACTGGCCGGGGCTGGATTTCAAGTTCAAAAACAATACGGACTGGCCCATCTTCCTCGTGGCGGGATACGAAAACCGGAAGGTCACCGTCAGCGTATACGGCATGGGGCTGGGAAAGGATACCCGGATTGATCTCGAAAGCGAAACCGTCAGAACCATTCCCCAGCCGGAGGGCGTCAATTATGTCGTCAACACGGCCCTGGCCCCGGGGGAGAGCAAAAAAACCGTAACCGGCCGGAAGGGCTACGTGGTGGATACCTGGAAGGTCTGGTATCAGGGAGACAGGGAAGTGAAGCGGGAAAAGCTCTTTACGACCACCTATAAGGCCTATCAGGAAACGATCGAGTATAACCCGCGGTAAAGCCCAAAATCTTCGGTTGCGCGGCCGGAAAAAATATGGTACAATTTTTCCCGGCGCCGAAGTGGCGGAATGGCAGACGCCGCGGATTCAAAATCCGCTGCCCTCAAAAGCGTGCGGGTTCGAGTCCCGCCTTCGGCACGAGGCCCCGAAAGGGGCTTTTTTTCATATATTCGCGGGCGCGGGCCGGAGCCGCGAACCACCGGCGGGGGGCACGCCGGCGAAGGCCGCGGGGCTGCAAACGGTTGAAAGGCCCGGAGGCAAATGCCGGGGAAAAGCGGCCTGAACCGCTGGCGAAAGAGAGCCTGCAGGGAGGGAAAACATGGCGAGGGTGCTGCTGTACAATTTTACGGATGAAAAGCGAAGAAAGGAAATCAAGCGCCTGCTGTTCTCGCTGGCAATCCCCGTCCGGGAGATCCGGCCGGAGGAGCAGGGGGTCATTCTTTCGGAGGTGCTGGCGGCGGGAAGCGGGCCTCTGCCCTGCGCGGAGCCGCCGGAACACCCCTTCGGGGACGAGATGATCCTGATGGCGGAACTGTCCCCCCGGCAGGCGGACGCCTTTCTGAACGGGCTGAAGCGCGCGGGCATCCGGGTGCCGCTGAAGGCGATGGCGACGCCCGTTAACCGGGGCTGGACCTCCCTGCGTCTCCATGAGGAGATCTCCGCCGAGCACGCGGCCCTGTCCGGGCCGCGGAAATA
>CAMOGC010000114.1 GCA_946613955.1 uncultured Clostridia bacterium | reverse complement strand
GCGGCCGGCAGGGAATAGGAGCGGGACGCGAAGGCCGCCTCTTCCTCCGCCAGGAGGGCGTTCACCGCCTCGGGCAGGGAAGAAAAGTCTTCTTCGCCGCGGAGCGGCCATCCGATTTTCGCCGTTCGGCAGCCGGCCTTTTTCCCGATGCGAATGCAGGTGTCGCACGTGGCCAACAGCCAGGATGATTCCAGATCCAGCCGCAGATCCCTTTCCGCCCGGCGCAGCAGCCAGGTCTGGTCCGCGTGATGCAGGAGGGTCTGGGCTTCCCGGAGGAAGCCGATTTCCACATCCTCGTCATAGATGCGGTTCAGGTAGGCGCCTTTATCCCCCAGCAGGGTTTCAATCTGCCGATGGCGCCGCTCCCGCCCGGCGACGGAGCGGCTTTCGCGGCCGAGCAGGCGATGGGGCAGGATGGCCGCGGCGTAGAAGGCGCTCCGGTTGATCCGCCGGAGGGACTGGGCCGCGCCGGGCATCAGGCTCAGGACGCCGTTTCTGTCCTGGGAAACCAGAAGATCCGCCGAGAGAAAGACGCACTTTTTCCTTCTCGCGCGGCGCTGCGCGTCAAAAACCCCGGTGGCAAAATCCCGGCAGACGGAAAGGTAGCGTTCCGGCGTACCCATATCCCGGCAGTATTCCGCGCTGGGATAGCAGAACATCTGGTGGGTGCCGCAGAAGGGGCGGAGCAGCTGCCGATCCAGATCCACGCGGCAGTATTCCCCCGTATGGGAATCGACGGTTCCGACCCGGGCCGCGTCCACGCCCACCCGATCCAGCACCTCCGGCTCGATCAGGTGGATACCGGAATTGACCTGGTTTTTGTAAAACTCCGGCTTTGTATCCTCCTTCACATACCAGGCGCTGACGCTGCCGTCGATGTCCGTCTCCAGGAGACCGCAGTCGTAGGGGTGCGACGTGGGGCGGGCGAGGATCGTGATCAGCGCGCGATGGGCTTCATGGAAGCGGATCATCCGCTGGAAATCCACATCAAAGACATTATCCGCCGTCAGCAGCAGGAAGGTCTCCGTCAGCTCCTCCCGCATTTTGAAAAGCGCCCCCGTGTTTCCCATGGGGGTTTTTTCCTCGAAATAGCGCAGGCGCACCCCAAAGCGGGATCCGTCGCCCAGGGCTTCCCGAATCTGATCCCCCTTATGGGAAACCGTCAGGATGATATCCGTGATCCCCTGGCTGGCGAGATTTTCGATTTCCCTCTGCAGCACAGGCTTGCCCCCGATCACGATCAGGGGCTTGGGGACATCCGGAAAAAGGTTGGAGATACGCGTCCCCTTGCCGCCGGCCATTATAACCGCTTTCATCAGGCTGTTTTCCTCCGCACAGGTGGTCGGGTCAGGAATGAATGGTACAGAAAAAACAGGTCGGGAAGGTAATCGGGAGACGCAAAGAGCAGAGCGGGAAAGAGAAAGGAAGTACGCAAAAAAACCGCCCATGGTTTTGCTTGCTTGGTTTCAAGCATTGTAGCATGGGCGGCGATATTTCGTCAATGGTTTTTTTACAGGCGAGAGTGGGAAAACAGTTTTTTTTCAGTATTTCCGCCGGAGGGGAGAAATCGGAAAGAGAGAAATCGACAAAAACGAGCCCGCTATTTCCCCGGGGCCGCGGGCGTCCCGTCCGCCTCTTCAGGGTCTGTGGACTCCGGGAAATCCTTAATCAGCAGGAGCCTTCCCTCCCGGAGGGAAATCTCCGCCCGATGTCCGGGCAGCACCTCGTTGCTGACGCCGAACTGCCAGGAGGGGGTGATTTCCCCGTTTTCCAGGGGGAACTTCGCGCCGGCGATCCTGATGCCGCGGGCGGCGCCGCCGATACACAGCAGGGAAAAGTAGGAAAAGCTGCCGTCGACCACCGCCGGGCGATCCGGGGATACGATTTCCATGAGGGAATAGTCATCCATCATACGGGCGGAAACCCGATGCTCATGCAGATAAAGCAGGAGGGAGACGTTTCCCAGCGTATGATCCAGACGGCCGCCGACCAGGCCCAGCAGCAGGAAATCCGAAAAACCGCGGCGAAGGGCCTCCTTAGCCGCGAAGAAGGAATCCGTATCGTCCTTGGCCCGGGGGAGGACGATGGTTTCCACCTCCGTATCCGGGCGGGGATGGGAGTCGAAATCCCCGACGATCAGGTTCGGCTTCGCCTGCAGTCGGGGCAGATGATTCAGCCCGCCGTCGCAGAAAACGAAATAATCCGTGTCCCGCAGGCATCGGTTCACCCGGCCGTAGTCGGAAATGGCCGCGCCGCCGACCAGCACACAACGGTTCATGTTTATATCCTTTCTTCCGGAAACCCCTTCGCTTTCGTGATACCCGGAGCGCGGGATGATCAGACCGGCTTTCAGTCCAGCCAGAGGATCATGAGCGTTTTCCGCCGCAAGGGCCGGCAAGACAGTTACGACCTGAGCATCCGCAGGATTTCCTGCTTATACTTCAGAAACTCCGGCGTCAGATCGAAACCCTCCCGCTGATCCCTGGGAACCTCGACGCGAAGCTCATGGCGGATTTCGCCGGGGGTTCCCGTCAGCAGGCAGACGCGGTCGGAGAGCAGGATGGCCTCGTCCACATCATGGGTGATGAGGATGGTGGACAGGTTGATGCGGCGCATGACATCCATATACCAGGCGTGCATCTGGCCCTTGGTAATCATATCCAGGGCGGAAAAGGGCTCGTCCAGCAGGGCCGCGCCATGGGAGCCCAGATAGGTTCGCAGGAGCGCGGCACGCTGGCGCATGCCTCCCGACAGCTGGGCGGGATAGAGACGCTGGGTGCCCTCCAGGCCGAAGGAGGCGAAATGCTGATCCGCCTGCTTCCGGGCTTCCTCCTTTGGGACGCCCCGGATCACCAGGGGCAGGGCCACGTTATCGATGACGCGCTTATGAGCCAGCAGCAGATCCTTCTGGAGCATATAGCTGATATGCCCGGGCTGGCCGGTAATCTCCCGCCCTTCCAGCAGCACCCGCCCCTCGTCCGGAACCAGAAGACCGGAAATGATGTTCAGCAGCGTGGTTTTTCCGGACCCGCTCAGCCCCAGGAGGGAGACCAGCTCCCCCTTTTCGAGACGGAGGCTGACGTCCCGGAGCACCATCCGGGAGCCGAAGGATTTGGAAACACCTACGGTTTCAAGCAGGGACATGGGCTTATTCCTCGGGCAAAAAGTCGTTGGTAAAGCCGACGCCGGTCAGGTTATGCGCCGTCAGGCCGTTTTCGTGGAGCCAGGCGTAGAAGCCGTTCCACCGGTCCGCGTCAAAGCGGCCCCAGGCGGTCGCGTCCGCCTGGTAGCGGGCGGAGAGCCATTCCTGGCTGGCGTAGACCAGATCCTTTGCCCCGGCGAGGGAACCGGTGTTATCGCCGGCGATCAGCAGATCCGCCGCTTCCCGGGGGTGCTCGATGGCATAGCGGTATCCCTTCTCCGTGGCGGCCAGGAAGGCTTTGGCGGTTTCCGGGGACTGGGCCAGGAAATCATTATTGGCCAGGATGACGGGCGTATAATAATCCAGTTCCGGGGACAGGGAGGCGAAATCCCAGTAATCGCAGGCCACGCCGCTGAGCTCCGCGTTGATGCCGGACCAGCCGTAGAAAACCCAGACCGCGTCCGTCTGCCGGGCGGCCAGGGCGGCGGGCTCATCGGTAATTTCATTGGGGATCAGGCGGATGGAATCGAAATTCCCGCCGTCCCGCTCGACGCAGTAGCGCAGCATGGCCAGCTCCACGGGGCTGTTCCAGGTGGCGTAGGTTTTGCCTTCCAATCCCTTCGGGGAGGAGAGACCCTCGCCGGCGCGGGAGAGGATGCCGGAGGTGTTATGCTGCAGAATGGCCGCCACGGCGGTCACGCCCAGGGGATGCTCCAGATCCAGGGAGGCGGCCATGGTATCCTGGGCATCCACGGCGAACTGCGCCTGGCCGGCGGCGCACATCAGCAAGGCGCCGTTTTCCGGGGGCTGCACGATTTGCACATCCAGGCCGGCCTCCCGGTAATACCCCAGGGCCTGGGCGGCGTAAATCCCGGTATGGTTGGTATTCGGCGTCCAGTCGAGACAGAAGGTGACCGGCGTCAGCGCCTCCTCGGCCAGGGCGGCGGGAAGGGACAGAACCAGGCACAGGATCATAAGCAAAGAGAAACTTTTCTTCATCGAAATCAGTCCTTTCTTTGTTCGGCGTTCCGGATCCGCTCCCAGGGCATGACCAGACGGCGGAGGCCGCTGACGGCGCCCATGAGCAGGAGACTGACGATCACGATCAGAATAATGACGGCGAACATTTTGTCGAAGGCGTAGGCCTTGCGCACGCGGATCATATAGACGCCCAGGCCCTCAAAGCCGCCCAGCCACTCGGAAATCACCGCGCCGACCATGGCGTAGGAGGCGGAGACCCGCAGGCCGGAAAAGAAATGGGGCAGGGAGGCCGGAAATTTCACATGCCGGAAGATCTGGCCCCAGGAGGCGTTCATGGAGCGGAGCAGGGCCACCGCGTCCGGGTCGGCGGATTTGAAGCCCTCCAGCGTTCCGACGGCGATGGGGAAAAAGGTCGTAATGATGACCAGCATGATTTTCGGGGCGACGCCGAAGCCCATCCACAGCACCAGCAGGGGCGCGATGGCGATGGTCGGGATCGTCTGGGAGATGACCAGGAGAGGCATCAGGGCGCTCTCCATGGTCAGAAACCGCTCCATCAGCACGGCGATCCCGAACGCCAGCAGAATGCCGATCAGGAGCCCCGCGGCCGCCTCTTCGAGGGAGACCAGGGCGTGGCGGGCCAGAATCGGGAAATCGCCAATGAAGGCCCGGACGACGGCGACGGGGGAGGGCAGCATGTATTCCGGCACCCAGCCCGTCAGGGTCAGCAGCCACCAGAAAAGCACCAGACCGCCCAGCGCCAGGAGGGCGGGGAGCTTATTTCTGATACTTTCCGATCTTTCTTTCAATGGACAGAACCTCTCCTTCGGGCTTGTAGGAAATCTTGACATAGGCGGCGACCGCGGGGGCGCCGGCGCGAATCGCGATATGCTGGCATTCGCGGACGATCTCCATCAGCTCGTCATAGGGGCCCTCGATGGTGGTTTCGAAGGGACCGACCACATAGTTATACCCGGTACCGGCAATGTAGGCGATGACCTCGTCGACAATCCGGCAGAGCTCCTCGTCATCCGCGACGGCGGGAAGGGACTGAATGGCTACGCTTGCTTCCATGGGACATACGCTCCTTTGATTTGAATTTGGGAAACAAAAAAACCTCCGCCGGAGGAGGTTCTTTCGCGTCAGAATGTATTATGCGCAAACCGCTTCCCTACGCCGGTACGAACCGGATCAGGTCATGAGGGTCTGTAATCTCTTACACTCTCAGCAAAATGCTCCCCTAGCGAGGGAAAGTGTAATGCAGAGAAAGGAAAAAGTCAAGACCGGAATTATGGCGGAGGGGGAACCCGTGTGACCGGGGCGGAAAGGCAAAACCCCGGAGCGGACCGGAAAGCGG
>CAMOGC010000113.1 GCA_946613955.1 uncultured Clostridia bacterium | reverse complement strand
GCCGGGGAACGGGAACGGAATCAGATAACGATATGCCGGGGCAGGCCGGAGATGAACATGGGCGTCAGCTCCGCCTGGATCAGCGGGCGGGCATAGCGCAGGAAGGGCTCCAGCATATCGGTATGGTTTTCGTTGACCCACTCCAGGGGCACCTTCTTTTCGATATTGGCCACCAGGGCGATGTCAACCAGCTCGGTCGTCACCTGGTAGGGCTCGTCGGAGAGGCGCTTCAGGGAAACCATCTCGCCGGTATGCCCCTCGAAGGCGGCCTTGACCGCGGCGCCGCCGACCTGGTAGGCCTCGGTAATATCCGTCCGGCTGGTCATATGCCCGGCGCAGCGCTGCAGGGTGGACAGCTCGACGGAGCGGGTTTTGGTATCCAGATGCCGGGCCACCTGATTGCTCAGGTAGCGGGCGGTCCCCGTCAGGTTTTTATGGCCGAAGGCGTCCACGAAGCGCGCGTCGTTGGACAGCTCGCAGACATAGCGCCCGTCCTCCAGCTTTACGCCCTCGCTGACGGCGATGACGACGGAATAGCGCTGCTTCTGCATGGCCTCCACCTTTTCAAGAAAGCGGTCCACATTGAAGGGCACCTCCGGCAGGCAGATCATGTCCACGCCGACGCAGTCATCCCCCCGGGCGAGGGCGGCGGCGGCCGTGAGCCAGCCTGCGTTGCGGCCCATGATTTCCACGATGGTCACGTATTTGCTTCCGTAGACGGTGGCGTCCCGGATGAGCTCCTTCATGACGACGCCGATGTATTTGGCGGCGGAGCCGTATCCGGGGGTATGATCCGTATGGGCCAGGTCGTTGTCGATGGTTTTGGGCACGCCCATGAAGCGGATGTCGCTGCCGACTTCCTTTCCGTAGGCGGCCAGCTTCCCGATGGTGTCCATGCTGTCGTTTCCGCCGATATAGAAGAAATAGCCGATGTCCAGCTTTTTCAGCAGGTCGAAGAGCTTTTCGTATACTGCCGGGTCATCCTTGGCGGCGGGCAGCTTGTAGCGGCAGCTGCCCAGATAGGAGGAGGGCGTCCGCTTCAGAAACTCGATTTCCAGGGAAGAACGCAGCTTGTCCCCCAGGTCCACCACCTTGCCGGCAAGCAGGCCTTCCACCCCATGCTCCATGCCGTATACCTTTCCGGCCTTGCGGGAAAGGCAGGCTTCCACCACGCCCGCCAGGCTGGCGTTAATGACGGAGGTGGGTCCTCCGCTCTGGCCTACGATCGCGTTGCGCCCCATTTTGCACACTCCTTTTTTTGTCCGCCCCAGGCGATTTTTTTGACATCGGGAGAATCCCCGCCCCGGGAAGTCGCATCCGCTCCCGGGGAACGATGAAGACATTATAAACGATTTTCAGTCTTTCCGGTAGTGCTTTTTTGCAGGGGGCCGGCGGGGAAAACGGAACGCGAATCCTTTTTCCTCCCTCGGGCTGTTTTTTCCTTTACTTTTGAGAGGGTTTGGGCTATAATACGCCTACATCGCTGACGAGGACATGCCTCCGACGGATCGGCGCAGAGAGGGGCGCATACGGTGAAAGCGCCCTGCCGGGAAATCGGGCGGGTACCCCCTCCGAGAGGCCTGCGAACAGGCCCGGCCGGCGCCGTTATCGCCAGAAATGAGAAGCTCCTTCCCCGCGGGGGAGGGGAAAAAGGGTGGAACCGCGCGAAATCCGCGTCCCTTGCACAACGCGTGTGCAGGGGGCGTTTTTTGATCCCCCTGCGGAAAGAAAGGATGGTTGACCATGAACAAGGAAGAGTACCGGGAGTTTTACGCCAGCGTCTACCGCCACAGCCTGGCCCACATTCTGGCCAAGGCCGTGATCGAAATCTTCGGCCGGGAAAATGTCCAGTATGCCATCGGGCCCCAGATTGCCGACGGATGCTATTACGACTTTCTGCTGCCCAGAAACCTGACGCAGGAGGATTTCGGAACGATCGAGGACAAGATGCGGGAGATCATCAAACGCCGGGAGCCCTGGACCCGGAAGGAGGTTTCCCGGGAGGAGGCGCTGGAGCTCTTTAAGGATCAGAAGTTCAAAACCGAGGAAATCCATGATATTCCCGCCGACGAGACGCTGACGGTTTACTGGACGGGGGACGATTATATCGACCTGTGCCGCGGCCCGCATATCGACAACTCCCAGGAGCTGATGAACGCCGCCTTCCAGATCCGCTCGGTTTCCGGATCCTACTGGCGGGGAGACGAGCACAGGGATCAGCTGCAGCGGATTTATCTCTACGCCTTCCAGGACCAGAAGGCCCTGAAGGAGCATCTGGCGCTGGTGAAGGAAGCCATGGAGCGGGATCACAAGAAGATCGGCCCGCAGCTTGATCTGTTCATGTTCGACGAAACCGCCCCCGGCATGCCCTACTGGCTGCCCCGGGGATGGAAGATGTATCAGGCGCTGCTGGCCTATTCCCGCCAGATCCAGCATAAGCACGGATATACCGAGATTTCCGCCCCGCTGATCAACAAGAAGAAACTCTGGCTCATCAGCGGACACTGGGCCCACTACATGAACAATATGTTCATGGTGCCCGGGATTTCCGGATGGCTGGAGGCGGACGCCGAGATTCCCGGCGTGCTGGACAACCTGCAGGAGGGGCTGAGCGAGACCGCTACGGTAAAGCTGCCCAAGGGGAGCGCCGTGTTCAACCGGGAGCTGGACGACACCATGGGCGCCAAACCCATGAACTGCCCCAACGCCATGATGACCTACCGGCGGACGGTGCATTCCTATAAGGAGCTGCCCATCCGCTACAGCGAATACGACGTGCTGCACCGGAAGGAAAAATCCGGCCAGATGAACGGCCTGTTCCGGGTTCAGGAATTCCGGCAGGACGACGATCATACCTTCGTCATGGAAAGCCAGATCGAGGACGAGATCGCCGACATCATCTCCATCGCGGACGAGATCTACGGAACCTTCGGCCTGACCTATCGGGCGGAGCTGTCCACCCGGCCGGAGGATTTCATGGGGGACATCGAGGTCTGGAATCACGCGGAAGCCTCGCTGAAGCGGATCCTCGACAAGAAATACGGCGAGGGCGGATACGAAATCAACGAGGGGGACGGCGCCTTCTACGGCCCGAAGATCGACCTGCAGATCAAGGACGCCCTGGGCCGGGAATGGCAGTGCGGCACGGTTCAGCTGGACTTCCAGCTGCCCCATAACTTCGGTCTGACCTACCAGACGAAGGAGGGCGGAACGGAGATGCCAGTGGTCATTCACCGGGCAATCTACGGCTCCCTGGAGCGGTTTATCGGCATCATCATCGAGCACTTCAAGGGCGCGTTCCCCTTCTGGCTCTCCCCCTATCAGGTGGCGGTGGTGCCGATCCGGACCAGCCACAACGACTACGCGAAGGAAGTGGCCGACGCCCTGGACGACGCCGGAATCCGCGTGGAGGCCGACTACGCCGACAAGAACATGAACGAGAAGATCAAGGCCTACAAGACCCTGAAGGATCCCTTCATCGTCGTCGTCGGGGACAAGGAAGTCGAGGAAAGAACCGTCTCGGTCACGATCCGCGGCCAGAAGCAGCAGCTGCACGGCCTGCCCCTGGACAAGTTCGTGGAAATCTGCAAAAAGCTGAACGCGGAGCACACGAAGGATCTTTCGATCGAGGGATAAGCGGCGGGCTTCCGGCGATGCGGCCGGGGGAGGGCTGCGCTGAACCGGCAAAGGATACAACGGATACAACGGAAGCGCCCGGAGCGAAAAGCTCCGGGCGCGTTTTTTTCGGGGATTACTCAGCCGCCGGTTCCACCTTCAGGCCCATATGATCCCACATATAGGCGAAGGCATCCTGGAAGAAGGGGAGGTAGAAGGCGCTGTCGTGGCCGCCGTTCTCGATAAAGAACCGATGGGGGACGCCCAGCTTCAGCAGCTTCTGATGCAGCTGGATGGCGGGGACGCCGAAGCCGTAGCTGTCCTGATTGCCGCAGATAAAATAGAGAGAGAAGCGGCTCAGCTCCTCAGGCGTGCGCTCCAGAACGACCGCGTTGGGATTGGCGGCGCCGCCATAGCTGAAGGCGCCGAAGAAGGAAACCGCGCCGGAGAAGAGCTCCGGATGCCGCAGGCCGATGCCGAAGGCGCCCTGTCCGCCCATGGAGCATCCCGCGGTCAGGCGGCTGTCCGCCCGGGGAATGGTCCGGTAATGGCTGTCCACCCAGGGGATCAGCTCCTCGGTTACCATCCGCTCCCATTTCCCGGTCCACCAGCTTTCCTCCGAGGAATTGGGAATGACGACGATCATTTTACCAAACAGCCCCTGGGCGATGCCCTCGTCCAGCAGGGCGTCCACATGATCGGTGCGGTAGGAGGTGTGGTCGGAGTTGAACTGATGGAGGAGATATACCACGGGATACCGCTCCGCTGATTCCTCATAGCCCTCCGGCAGATAGATCAGACAGGGCTGCTCCACGCTTTCCCCGGCCCTGGGAGAAACGAGGGCGGAGGGGAAGGTGGTTTCGAAGAAGCGGGGATTGTTCCGCTCCGCCATCAGAGCCTCGAAGGCCGCCCTGCTGTAAAGCCCGACGGGCCCCTCATACCAGCCGCCGGCGCCGTAGGGCGTGTCGTTCCAGGCCCGGAGCACCAGGGTGTTTCCCCCCTCCCGCAGGAGGCCCGCGGGGACCTCAAAGGCGCTGTACTGGGCCCAGGTGCTTTCCCCGTTGGGCGCTCCCGCCTCGGTAAAGCCCGTGGAGCCCACCAGGGTTCCGTTCAGGAAGAGCTGGCAGCGGTCGTCGACGCAGCCCATGGACAGCACCGCGCCTTCGGTTTCAAAGCCCGCGGGCAGGGTAAAGGTCCGGGCGTAATAGCCGTTGCCGATGATGAAGAAGTCAAAGTAATCCGGACCGTATCCGGAGGTCACGTTTTCCTCGCTGATATTGCCGTAGCCCTTTGTCCAGTTGCCGACCCCGGGCGCTACCTGATCCCAGGAGGAAAAGTCCTCCGGCTTCAGGGCGGCGGCGTCCAGGCTTTCCCTCGCGCCGGTATAGCGGAAGAACCAGGCCCCGTCCAGGGGAAGAATCTGCCGGTCCCCTTCCAGAACCGGGGCGCTGTCGGCGGAGGGAACGGCAACCGCCGGGGTCTTTTCCTCCGGGACCGCCTCCTCGCCCATCCAGGCGCCGAAGCGATCCAGCACCCTGCGGCAGGATTCCATCAGGAAACCGTCCGTCCATTCCCCGGGGCGGACGGTAAACTCATGATTCGCCCGGCCGGTCTGCCAGAGGATCATCATGGAGCCCAGGTCGTCCGTGGATCCGGGCAGATCCGTCCAGGCATCGTCCACGGGGGCGTCCAGATAGGTATAGACCCCGTCGAAGAAGGCGCGGTTTCCCTCCCGCAGGCTTCTCATGCGCCGCTCCAGGGCTTCCCCTTCGGGCTGCCAGGGATGGTTTTCCCCGCCGAACCAGCCCCGGACGCTGGCGGCCGCGCTGATCAGGGGCTGATCCGCCAGGAGGGCGTCATAGGCCAGATACCCCCCCGCGCCGATGCCGACGGCGCCCCGGTGGGCGGGGGCGGG
>CAMOGC010000112.1 GCA_946613955.1 uncultured Clostridia bacterium | reverse complement strand
GTAAACGAACGGGGGAGCGGGAGACCGGGAGGAAAAAACCGGAATCATAAAAAAATAATTCCGGCGCGACGCCTGCCGGCACGGACAGCGCTCAGGCTCCGGCGGACGGAACCAACCCGCCCGAGCAGCCGGACAGCACCCAGACCCCGGTGGACAAAACCTGAACCGATCACCCCGAACTTCCTCGGAAGTCCGGGGTTTTCCTTGATTCTTTTGTTTTTTTATGTTTACAAACAGAGGATTATTTGGTATCATATCCGATGGGTTCGAATGAACCGCGCGCGCAGGCGTCCGTTTTCTCCGACGGCGCTCCGGGCTCGCGGCGATTGACACCCGAAAATAAAAAGGAGGGCATGAAGAACATGACCAAGTCCGAGATTATTGCCGCCTATGCACAGCATGAAGGCGACACCGGTTCCCCCGAAGTACAGATCGCGCTGCTGACCGAGCGGATCAACCATCTGAACGAGCATCTGAAGGCCAACAAGAATGACCATCATTCCAACCGCGGCCTGCTGCTGATGGTCGGCCGCCGCCGCAACATGCTGGAGTACCTGAAGAAGACGGATATCGAGCGGTATCGTTCCCTGATCGCCAGGCTGAACCTGCGCAAATAATCCTCTTCCCGGTACCGGAAAGCTTGTTTTCATAAGCCGCCGGAAGCAGTATCCTTCCGGCGGCTTTGAAAATCGGAGAAGGAATCGGAGTCTCGTATGTTATCCCTTGAAAATCCCGGGCGGGGTTTTCATATGATAGCATACGGCGCTCCGGCATCGAAACGAAAAGGAGTGAAACGTATGGAATCCAAGTCTTTTTCCATGGATCTGGCCGGCCGAAAGCTGACGCTGGAGTTCGGCAAGTACTGTGAGCAGGCCAACGGCTCCGTCTGGGTGCACCTGGGCGATACCGTCGTCATGGTGAACGCCACCATGTCTCCCACCCCCCGCGAAGGGGTCGACTTCTTCCCCCTGGCCGTGGATGTGGAGGAAAAGCAGTACTCCGTCGGAAAGATCCCCGGCGGATTCATCAAGCGCGAAGGCCGCCCCACCGATAAGGCGACCCTGACCTGCCGGCTGATCGACCGGCCCCTGCGTCCCCTGTTCAACAAGGGCATGCGCAACGATGTGCAGGTGGTCGTAACGATCCTGAGCGTGGAGCAGGACGTGCCGCCGGAAATCCCCGCCATGATCGGCTCCTCCATCGCCCTGGCGGTCAGCGATATCCCGTGGAACGGGCCGACCGGCGCGGTGCTGGTGGGCCGGGTGAACGGCGAATTCGTCATCTGCCCCGATGAGGCCCAGCGCGCCGAAAGCGATCTGAGCCTGTATGTGGCCGGAACGGAAGAAGCCATCATGATGGTCGAAGCCGGCGCCAGGGAGCTGAGCGAGGATACCATGCTGGACGCGATCCTCTTCGGCCATGAGGAGATCAAAAAGCTGGTGGCCTTCCAGAAAGAGATCATTGCCGAAATCGGCAAGGAGAAACAGGTTGTTCCCCTGATCACCACCGGGGACGACGTGAAGGCCGCCGTCCGGGAATTCGCCTATGACAAGTGCGTCTGGACGTTCGAAACCTTCGACCGGAAGGAGCGCCAGAGCCGCGAGGCCTCCGTCAAGGAGGAAACCCTCTCCGCCCTGTCCGAGCGCTTCCCCGGGCGCGAAAGCGAGATCGAGGACGCCCTGTATTATCTGAATAAAGAGGTCATGCGGGCCAGGATCCTGAACGAGGGCATCCGCCCCGACGGCCGGAAGGTGACCGAAATCCGCCCCATCTGGTGCGAGGTGGGCGTCCTGCCGCGGACCCATGGCTCCGCCATCTTTACCCGGGGACAGACCCAGGCGCTGACCGTGACGACCCTGGGGACGGTTTCCGAGGGCCAGACCCTGGACGGGCTCAGCACCTCCGAAACCTTCAAGCGCTATATGCATCAGTATAACTTCCCGCCGTATTCCACCGGTGAAGCCGGCCGGCTGAAGAGCCCCGGCCGCCGCGAAATCGGCCACGGCGCCCTGGCGGAGCGGGCCCTGCTGCCCGTCATCCCCTCCGAGGAGGAGTTCCCCTACGCCATGCGGGTGGTCAGCGAAATCCTGTCCTCCAACGGTTCCTCCTCCATGGCTTCCGTCTGCGGCTCAACCCTGAGCCTGATGGACGCGGGCGTTCCGATCTCCGCGCCGGTGGCCGGCGTGGCCATGGGCCTGATTACCGACGCGCAGAGCGGCAAGCTCGCAGTGCTGACGGATATCCAGGGTCTGGAAGATTTCCTGGGCGATATGGACTTTAAGGTCGCCGGCTCCATGAACGGCATTACCGCCCTCCAGATGGACATCAAGATTTCCGGCATCAACCGCCAGATTCTGCAGCAGGCGCTGGCCCAGGCGCTGCAGGGCCGCCTCTACATTCTGAAGATCATGCTGGATACGCTGGGACAGCCCAGGGAAGAGCTGAGCCCCTACGCGCCCAAGATCATCAACTTTACCATCAACCCCGATAAGATCCGCGAAGTCATCGGCCCCGGCGGAAAGATGATCAACAAGATCATCGCCGAAACCGGCGTCAAGATCGACATCGAGGACGACGGCCGGGTCTTCATCTCCACCCCGGATACCGAAGCGGCCGCCAGGGCGAAGAAGATCATCGAGGGCATCGCCAAGGATATCGAGGTCGGCGAGGTGTATACGGGCAAGGTCGTCCGCATCATGAACTTCGGCGCCTTCGTGGAGCTGCTCCCCGGGAAGGACGGCATGATCCATATCTCCAAGCTGGATAACCGCCGGGTGGAGAAGGTGGAGGATGTGGTCAATATCGGCGATGAGCTGGAGGTCAAGGTCAGCGAAATCGACGCCCAGGGCCGTATCAACCTGATCCGGAACGATATCGTGTATGAAAACAGTGCTCCCGCCCGCCGGGATGGCGGCTCCCGCCGTCCGCCCCGCCGCGACAGCCACTGATGAGCATCGGGGAGGCCGTCCGGCCTCCCCGTTTTCAGATTAAAACCGTTCCGGCCTGCGGAAAGCAGACGGCCTGTCTGTCCTGAACCTCGTTCCACATTTTCCCTTGTCAGGAACGACTCCGGGCATGCTGTTTCCCTCTGCCGGTGCGGCCGGAAAAGATCATTGAGGAAATGATGAACAAAAGGATTCTCTGTCTGGATGTGGGAGATGTACGCATCGGCATCGCGGTTTCCGATCCCGGCCGGGTGATCGCCTCGCCCGTGGAAGTGCTGAAGCGGGTGGGCTGGGGGCCGGACGCGCGGCATATCAAGGCCCTTTGCGATCAATATGAAACCGACGAGGTCCTCTCCGGACTCCCGCTGAACATGGACGGGTCCGAGGGCTTCCAGGCCAGAAAGGTCCGGGATTTCTGCGCCCAGCTGGAAAAGCTGGGGCTGACCGTATTCTATCAGGATGAGCGGCTGACCACCGTATCCGCCGAGGAAGCCCTGCTCGAGGGAGGACTCAGCCGGCAGGAGCGGAAGGGCGCCGTGGACAAGGTCGCCGCCGCCGTGATCCTGCGCCAGTGGCTGGCCGAGCATCCCGGGGAGCAATAACGGTCCCCCTGTTCCCGGCGAAAAGCGTCTCCGCGGGCCGCGCGCCCGCCGGCTGCGGCGCTTGAAAGAAAAACCGCCATGGCCAGCGAAAGCCCGCTGGAGGCGGTGAAGCAGTAAAAGAAGGAGGATGACCATGTCTGAAAACAACGATGCCCTTCTCCCTGACGAGAACGACGATCTGATCGAGCTGGTGGATGAATCGGGGGAAACCACGCTCTTTGAGCTTCTGGGTTCCTTTCCCTTCAACGACAGCCATTATCTGGCCGTCACGCCGCCCACCGGGGAGGACGACCCCGAATCCATGGAGGTCTTTATCCTGAAGGTGATTCAGGACGCGGACGGGAATGACACCTATGTCACGCCCGACGACGCCGAGTCCGACGCCGCCTTCAACCATTTCCTGACCCTCGTGGACGCGGAAGAAGAAGAGGAATAATGAGCGCTCCCCTTTGTGCGAACGGGAGCGGAATCAGTTCAAAAACGGAACCGCTTCGGGCGGGTGAAGGTCATTTCCTTCCCCGCCCGTTTTTCTTTGGCATCGGCAGCCCCGCCGCCTTCCAGTAGATCAGCGTACCGGCGGCATAAACCCCGATCCCGATCATCACCTGGCATCCCAGCCCGATCCATCCGCCCCAGGGCAGCACCCTTCCCGCCGCCCGGACGGCCAGCAGCATGGCGCCGCCGATGGCCGCGTAAATCCCGGCGTAACCCAGGAACCGGCCGTAGGGCAGCTCCTTGCGCAGCAGGATCCACTGCACCACGGGGACCGTCGTCTCCGCCAGAAGGGTCCCGACCACGGCGCCCATCGCCCGCATGGAGGGAATCAGCAGCGCGTTGGCCAGAAGATTGACCACGGCCCCGGCGCATACGCTTTTAACAAAGATGGTATCCCGCGCCTGGGGCAGTACCCACTGGGTGCGGATCACGTTGGCGAAGCCGATGGTCATCAGCGTAAAGGCCAGGGGGGCCATCAGCTCTCCGGAAGCGGCGAAGGCCTCTCCGTAAAAAAGCGGAGCGAACCGATCCGCCACCGCCGCGACGCCGAAGGCCATGGCGCTGACCATGCAAAGGATCAGGTTCATGCTCCGGTCGATGTGCCGGCGTATGGCCTCCGTCTGCCCCATCTGCTGCATATGGCTGATCTTGGGCATCATGACCGTCCCGATGGCGGAAATAAACCCGCTGAGGCAGTAGATGATCTTTTCCGCGTTCTCATACAGCCCGTTCTGCTCGACGCCGGCGATGGCCGTGACCATCACCTTGTCCATCGTCCGATAGATATTGACCGCCAGTACGGAGATAAACAGCACCGCGCAGGGCCCCAGATGTCTCAGGCTCTCCTCCAGGGGCCTGCGGACATAGCGCACCCTTCCCTTCAGGGACGAGACGCAGCTCAGATTCCCCAGCAGCGTCGAAAGGCTCCACACAAAGGCGTAGATCCACAGATCCTCCGGCCTTTTGACAAACAGGAAAACGCAAATGGCCGCGGCCGTTTTGATGAAGGTATTCCGCAGGGCGATGGGTTTAAAGATCCCGAGTCCCATCAGGCACCAGTCAAAGGAGCACAGGCAGCTGACGCTCATCAGGGTCAGATGCGTTGCGATGGGCTTTTCCTCCCCCGCCACAAAGGCTACGTAACCCAGCCAGACGATCAGCGTCGCCCCGGCGACCAGCAGCTGCATCTGCCAGATGGCGGAGAAGGTCTCGTCCAGCTTCTTCCGGTCGTCCCTGACCTTCGCGATCGCCCGCACCCCGTAATCGTTGAGCCCCAGCATTCCGACCAGGCAGAAGATATAGCTGATGCTCCAGGCGTAGGAATACAGCCCCACGCCTTCCCGCCCCACCGTCCGGGACAGATAGGGCGCGGTCACCAGCGGCAGCAGTACGGAAAAAAGCCTGTACGCCACATTGTACATCGTGTTTTTTCTTGTGCTCATGCCATACCCTCTCTGATCCGGACGAATCCCGAATATGATAAACCCGCTCATGCCCGCAGGCTGAA